>NZ_JBHYIQ010000016.1:35618-85299 GCF_042739895.1 Amycolatopsis sp. NPDC059021 | reverse complement strand
GGGGGGGGGGGGGGGGCCCCCCCCCCACAAGACACTCGGAGCGAGCCAGGCGAAGACGCGAAGCGTCGAGCAGGGCTCACCCGCTCGCGCAGAACACCGGGGGGCGCCGGATTGGTTCCGGCGCGCGTCCCCGGTGCCCTGCATGCCGCCGAGCACGCGGCGATCGGCCTGCTACCGCTGTTCGCTACGTGCGACCGCTGGGACATCGGCGGGGTTTCTACCGCGTGGCACGGAGACACCGGGGAGGCGACGGTGTTCGTGCACGATGGTCATCCCGGGGGTGCGGGATTCGCCGACCGCGGTTTTGCCGCAATTGTCCCGTGGCTGGCCGCAACGCGGGAGGCGATCGTCTCCTGCGAGTGCCCGACGGGGTGCCCGTCCTGCGTCCAGTCGCCGAAGTGCGGGAACGGCAACGAGCCGCTGGACAAGGCGGGGGCAGTGGCCGTATTGGATGCCGTGCTCGGGGCTTTGCGTCAACACGGGGACCAATGCGGCCACGGTGGTACTTGATACTGCGGAATGCTGCTGCTGTCTGCCGGGGTGGGACCGTCAGGCAGCGGAGGACTCGACCAGCTGCGCGCTCGGCGTGGCCTCGCCGCGCAGGGCGCGAACCAGCACGTCGTGCACCTCGGCGGCGTCCGGCAGCTGCCAGCCGCACACCTCCGGCTTGACCCGCCAGTGCACGACACCGTGCTGGAAGGGCGACGGGGGAAGCGGGATCCAGCTGCCGGCGCCGTGCCACTGGATGGTGGCGCGTGCGGCGAGCTGGCCAGGGACGTGGTCCGCCACGGTGGTGAGGAACAGCCAGCGGCCGTTCGGCATCGCGACGATCGGAGCGGGGTGCCCGAGCGCACGCAGCAGACGTGCGGCCCGCTTGCCCAGCTCGTCGTCCACCTCGATCGCGTCGAGGACGGTGCCGGTGGCCACCAGCAGGCTGTGGGTCCGGTCGGAGAACCAGGTGGCGACCTCGTGGGCATGCGTGCCGATCCGTTCACGCCAGTCGTCGTGAACGGGCACCGGGCGGCGCCAGGTGAGGTCGTCCCCCTCTCCGGTGATCGGGGCCGGGCTCGTCCCGGGCAGCACCGGCCAGCCACGCCAGGCGAGACCGATCGCCTCCGCCCGCAGTTCGATGCGGAAGGCGCCCCGCCAGCTGTCCGGCCAATTCGCGTCCAACATTGCTTTCCTGCCTTCAAGTTCCGGTTCTCGCGCTACCCGGGGCCGTTGGCCGGTGCCGTGGTGGCGCACATCTCACTAAACGGCAACTTGCACTTTGCGGGGAGCCCCCGCGCGACAACCGGTGGTTACCGGGCGATGAACGCCCGGTAGTTCAACCGCCGAGCCGAACCCCCGAAGCCGATCATCGGCCGACGACGACCGGTCTCAGGCCGCTCGTCGCAGCCGGACTCCCGGCGCCCGGGACCCGCCGGACGACCGCGTGGTTGCCGTAGTGCCACCGTTCGGCCCACCCAGCCGCGCCTTTTGACCGCTCGTCGACAGCCAGCGACCGCTGCCCGTGCCGGGCCTCCGCTCAACGGCCGGGCCGACGGATCAGCCCGACGGCTCGGCGGTGACCGGTGGCCGGTCACGGCGGACGGTCGACCGGTCCGGCGCGCGCCCGCGCGGAGGGCGAGGGGAACCAGGCGGCGCGGCCCGCCGCGGACGAATGGACCTCGACGAGGGCATCGCGCCGCTCCCACCGGCAGCTCACCACGACGGCGGACATGTGCTCCGCCACCCATCGCGCGCGCTCGCACGCGCGCGCGGGCCCCTCCGCCGCGTGCGAGGCCGCCGCGAGTGCGCCCAGATCGGCGGCCGCTTCGAGCCGATGCCGGGCCGTCGTCGCCGCGCCGAGGAGGAAGACCAGCGCCGCCACGCTGACGAGGGCGGCGACCGCCACCGCCGTCCATACGGTCGCCACCCCCGCATCGGCGCGGCCGGTCCCGCCGGGCCGGTCAACGACCCGCATGCGCGGCCTCCGTCCCCGGCTCGGCCACCGCGTAGGCCGTCGCGCTGAGGTGGACACCGGGCAGCAGGCCGCCCAGCGCCTCGGCACCGACCTCGACGGTGATGCCGTCGCCCGAACGCCGGACAGCGAGCCGCGCGCCGCCGGGCGCGATCGTGTGGACGGCGGCCTCGGCCTCGTGGGGCTGGCCTCTGGCAAGCAGCCTGGCCGCCTCCCTCGCGGCGTCGGTGCAACGCAGTTGACCGGACAGCGCGCCGATCCCGGCGAAGAGACACGCGAGCACGATGGTCAGCCCGCCGAGGCCGATCGCCGACTCCACGGTGACGTAGCCGCGATCGCCGGCACGCCGGATGCCGGCGTCCATCAGAACGCCACGGTGAGTGCTCGCTGGACGAGACCGCCCAAGAGCGCGAACACCGATTGCCCGGTCAGCAGGCCGTAGAGAACGGCGGCGAACGCGGCCGCCGCGACCGTGCCGATCGCGTACTCGGCCGTGGTGGTTCCGGCGTCGGAACGGCGGAACCGGGAGAAGTAACGCATCAGGGTACCTTTCTGTCCATTGTGGATGGTTAGAGCGCGCCACCGAGCCTGGTGGCGAGGCCGAGCACGACCGGCACCACACCGAGGCAGAAGAACGCGGGCAGGAAACAGAGGCCGACCGGAAGAGCCAGCACGACACCCGCGCGCTCGGCCCGCTCCTCCGCCTCGGCGCCAAGGCCCTCACGGAGCCGTTGGGCCAGCTCGGCGGCGGCCGACGCGAGTGCCGTCCCGGCACGCGCCGTCCGGATCGCGGCGGCGCCGAGCTCGCCCAGACCAGGAGCCGTCCGCACCGCTGCCCAGGCTTCGGCGGGCTCCGCGCCCAGCGCGAGGAGACCTGCCGTGGATCGCAACGCCCCAGCCGATTCCGGCGACGCTGTCCCGGATACGGCCTCCAGCGCGACCGGTACCGGCAGCCCTGTTCGCAGACCCGCCGCGAGCAGATCCAGCGTCGCCGCGGCTCTCAGCCGCTCGGCCACGCTGTCTTCTCGCCCGGCTCGCCGTGGTTCCCTGCGCAGGAGCCACCAGCTCCCCACCGCGACCGCGGCACCGATCCCGAGCCCGGCGGCGCCGTCGAGCAAGACCGCCACCGAGGCTCCGGCCGCCATGGCCGCTGCCGTGTGGAGGACCAGCCGGGTGCGGCTGCGCGGCTGTCCGCCCAGCCTCGCCGCGACCGCTCCCGCCCAGCGACGGCCGCGCGCGTGGCCGGGCCAAAGCGCGAGGGCTCCGGCGAGCAGGACCAGTCCGGCCCCGGTCAAGGACGGGCTCATCGGAACCCCGCCTTGCCGAGCAGGGCACGGCACCACGACGTGCCCGCCCAGATCAGCGCGCTGCCGGCGACCAGGAGGAGCTGGCCCGGCACCGTCGCGGTCAGCACGTGCACGGGATCCGCGCCCATCGACTGGCCGAGCAGTACGCACACCGCGGGAAGCCCGGTGAGCACCGCCGCGCTCGCCCTCGGCCCCGCCATCTTGGCGCGCAACCGCCGCGCGAACGACAGCCCCGCCTCGACGTCCCGGCGTGCCGCGTCGAGCACGACGGCCATCGGCAGGCCGTACTTCCGTGCCAGCGCCCAGACATCGGCCAGTTCGGGCAGCGAAGCCGAGCGCAGCTCGCCGTCGAGCCTGGCAGCGGAAGCCAGTGCGCGAAGTTCACCGGCGAGTTCGGGCACGACGTCGGCGGCTGCTTCCGCGGCCGACACCGGATGCGCGCCTGCGCGGAGCTCCGCGACCATCGTCCGCATGACCGTCGCGGTGCGCTCGCCGGAGACCACGGCGGCGGCACTCCGGCGGCGGTCACGCCACTCCTGGCGAAAAGCCAGGGTGAGCAGACCGGCCGCGACCGCACCGCCGGGCCCGGCCACCGGACCGGCGACGACCGCGAGCAGCAACCACTTCCAGCGGTGCCACATCCGGGGCAGGCGGACGCGACGGGCCCGGGTCCGGCGACGTGCGATCCGCGGCCGCGGCGTACTCGACGGCCAGCACAACGACCCCGCACCCACGAAGATCAGGCTCCACGCGACGGTCATCGTCGCACCGCCCTGCCCGGAAGGCCCGCTTTCGGAAGCAACGCGAGCACGATTTCTTTGGCCACCAAGGAAAACTGGAGGATCAGCAGACTCAGCACGCGATCGCCCCGCCCAGCTCGGAGGGTGCGCCGAGATCGGTGAGCAGCCGGCGATCGGTGGTCCACCGCCCCGCTCGCCACACCGGCAGCACCCTCGCGCGACCGCGGTCGTCACGCAGCACACCGACCTCGGCCAGTCTGCGCCGCCCGCCCGGCCCTCGCCGCATGTGCAGGACCACCCGGATCGCCGCGACCAGCTGGCTGTGCACGGCCTCGCGGCCGAGCCCGCCGAGCGCGGCCAGCGCCTCGACGCGAGCCGGCACCTCGGCCGGGGAGTTGGCATGCAACGTGCAGGCACCACCGTCGTGCCCGGTGTTCAGCGCATTGAGCAGAGAACACACCTCCGCGCCCCGGACCTCACCGACGATCAACCGGTCGGGCCGCATGCGCAGGGCCTGGCGGACCAGCTCGGGCAGGCTCACCTCGCCCGCACCCTCCACATTGGGCGGACGGGCGATGAGGCTGACGAACTGCGGATGCGCGGGCTGCAGCTCGCCCGCGTCCTCGACGCATACGATGCGTTCGCCGGGTGGCACCGCGCCGAGCAACGCGGCCAGCAGCGTCGTCTTGCCCGCGCCGGTGCCGCCGGTGACGAGGAACGCCAGCCGTCGCGAGACGACCCGGCGCAGCAATTCGGCACCCGCCGCGTCGAAGACACCCAATGCCCGCAACGCCTCCAGATCGTGGGTGGCGGGCCGGAGCACCCGCAGCGACAAGCAGGTCCCGTTGACCGCGACCGGCGGGAGGACCGCGTGCATCCGGATCCGCCCGTGCGGCCCGGCGCCCGGCAGCCAGCCGTCCACATAGGGCTGTGCGTCGTCGAGCCTGCGGCCCGCCGTGAGCGCGAGGCGCTGGGCGAGCCTGCGCACCGCCTCCTCGTCGGCGAACCGGATCTCGGTGCGGGCCAGCCCGTCTGTCCCGTCGGCCCACACCTCGTCCGGCGCTGTCACGAGGACGTCGGTCGTCGCGGGATCCTCCAGCAGCGGAGCGAGCGGGCCCGCGCCGACGAACTCGTCGCGAGCGAGCCGGACCGCGTCGAGCACGGCGTCATGCCCCAGCGCGCCACCCGCCTCGGCCCGCACCGCTTGGGCCACCGCCACCGGATCGGCCGCCCGGTGGTCGCCCGCGAGCCGATGGCGTACGCGGTCGACGAACTCGGTGCTCATCGTGGCGCCACCCCGCCTTCGCGCCGTGCCGCCGTCAGCACGATTTCCGCCGTCTTGGCCAGCGGACCCCGGTTCTTCAGCCGGAATTCGCCGTTCTCCACGGTGACCGCGAGGCCGCGTTCCGGCGCCATGAACGCCAGCAGGGGCGGCCCCAGCAGCGCCGCCGTCTCCTGCGCGGTGAACCCGACCGGCGACCGTCCACACGCGACGATCCCGATCCGGTCGGTGTACGCGGCGAGCCTGCGCATGACCTGTTTCGCCGCCATGCAAGCGCGGGATTCCACCGGGACGACAAGCACCACGAGATCGGCGTCGGCCACCACAGCCGCCTCCTCCGCACCGAAGCCTCGAGGGAGGTCGCAGACGACCGCGCGACCGGCGCGCCTTCCGGCGGCGACTACTGCGGAGAGCGCCTCAGCCGTCGGCCCCGGCCCGTCCCGCCCGCACGAGAGCACCGGGAGACCACGCCCGCCGTGCCGGTGCTGGGGCAGGTCGCCGAGCAGCGCCGGCAACGACACCCGGCCGGTCAGCCGGACCTCCGGCCAGCGTCTGCCTTCCGCCTTTTCCAGGCCGAGCAGCAGATCCACGCCACCGCCGAGCGGATCGCAGTCGATGAGCAGCCCACCGCCCGGATCCTCGTCCGCCGCCAGCGCGACCGCCCCGGCGAGTACCGAAGCGCCCGCGCCACCGCTGCCGCCGATGACACCGATCACCCGCCCCGCCCGCTCGGCGGGTCCATCGAGGACATCGGCGAACTCCTCGGCGAGCGCCGATTCCTCGTCGGGCAGCGCGATGATCCGATCCGCCCCGGAGTTGTAGGCATGCCGCCACACGTCGCCCTCCGGTGCGCCCTTGCTGATCAAGACGACGCCCCCGCGGCGAGGAAGATCCGGGCCCGCGCGGACGGCGGCCTGGTCGAGGACGACCAGTGGCGCGCGGGCCCAGCGCACCCGGGCGGCCGCCAGATCCGGCGCGCATTCCGGTTCGCAGCCGGCGACCGCGGCGACGCGCAGTATTTCTTCGAGCACGGTCTCGTCCGTCGCGACGACGAGCGGGCGTACCTCGGTCATGCGTTCCTCCCCCTGAAATCGAGCTGGATGCCGAACCGTGTCCGGCCGGGTGGCCGAGCCGGGACGCGGCCGGAGTTCCACCGTCGCCCCGGACGCGGGCGGCGCACAACACCGCCGACCCTCTCCTGTGGACAACGGGGGTGTTGTGGACAACCGGGCCCGCAACGGGCTTTCGCGCCGTGTTTTGTCGGCGTTCTGTGGCAGGATGCGCACCGCCCGTGCGCGACGGCGTCCGGCGGACGGCGCGCCGAGGCTCGCCTTGTCGAAAATTCCCTTGCCGGACAAGAAAAGAGGGCGGCCCCTGCCAGGGGGGAGGGACAGGGGCCGCGGGGTTCAGCCCCGGGGGGTCGGACTGAACCGGCCCGGTTCCGGACCGGGCTTTCTCACTGTAACTCGGCCGTCAGCCGGATGGCGCATTCAGCCGCACCCACAATTCGATAACGGCGCGGTGTCCCGAAAGCCCCGCGCAGGCATCAATTTTCCGGCAACACACCGCCGGTGTTGTCGATCAACGCGGGCCCGCCGGCGGGACTCTCCTATCCTGGCAAGGTGCCCGAACCCAGCAGCAGCGCACCGACGCCTGCCACCCCAACGGAAAACGCCGTCGCCGCGTTCTTCGATCTGGACAAGACGATCATCGCCTCGTCGAGTGCGTTGGCGTTCAGCAAACCATTACTCAGGGAGGGATTGATCAATCGTCGCGCCGCGTTGCGGAGTGCCTACGCGCAGCTCGTGTTCTCGCTGGCAGGCGCCGACGAGGACAAGACCGAGCGCATGCGCGCGGAGGTCTCGGCGCTCTGCGCGGGCTGGGACGTCGCCCAGGTGTCGGCGATCGTCCGCGAGACCCTGCACGACGTCGTCGACCCGCTCGTCTACGTCGAGGCGACGGAGCTGATCGCCAAGCACCGCGCGGACGGCCACGATGTCATCGTGCTTTCGGCGACCGGCGAGGAAGTCGTCGCACCGGTCGCCGAAATGCTCGGCGCGACCCGGAGTGTCGCCACGCGGATGCAGATCGTCGACGGCTGCTACTCCGGCGAAGTCGACTTCTACTGCTACGGCGAGAACAAAGCCGTCGCCGCGAAGCAGCTCGCGACAACCTATGGATACAACCTCGCCGAATGCTTCGCGTACACCGACTCGAGCACGGACATCCCA
Source organism: Amycolatopsis sp. NPDC059021 (assembly GCF_042739895.1). Classification (NCBI taxonomy): domain Bacteria; kingdom Bacillati; phylum Actinomycetota; class Actinomycetes; order Pseudonocardiales; family Pseudonocardiaceae; genus Amycolatopsis; species Amycolatopsis sp. NPDC059021. The sequence continues at coordinate 77,776 of NZ_JBHYIQ010000016.1, read as the reverse complement.
TTGCTCGAAGTCGTCGGCCATCCCTACGCCGTCAATCCCGACAAGCTGCTGCGCCGCGAGGCGGCCGAGCGGGACTGGCCGGTGCTCACCTTCGAACGGCCGATGTCGCTGCGAAGCCGGATCCCGTCCCGGTCCGCGGGGCTCGTCGCGCTGGGAGTCGGTGTCGGCGCTGTGGCTGCCGGAGCGACCTGGTACGGGCTCAGCCGTCGCCGACGGTCCAAGTGACCGACCGGTAACACCCACACGGCGGCTGGGGTTCTGGCTTTTCCAGGCCCAGCCCCGAATTGTCCGTCGCCGAGCGTGCCGGTGTCACCAGATCGAGCCTCTGTACCGGTGCACCCATACGCGCACTTGAAGTGACCGCCCGCACGGCGTAGAAAGTAGGTGCGGACGTTTGGTCGGCCAGGGAGCAGGTAGAAGAGAAGCCTGTTCCACCCCGGCAAATCTCCGTGCGCGGACTCCGGGTACCCACGCGCAGCGCGCCGCGGGAGGCTCGTCGTCTAGGGACTGCGTAGTGGGACGCCACACGCCGAGTCCATGTAGGTACGACCAGAGTTGCACGCTTGGTCGCCCGAGTAGCCCGCGCGAGAGGGACCGTGTTCGTAGGTCTTCGACCTACTCCCACGGTCCCTTTTCATATGTGGGGGCCGAGCCCCCACACCCCCACGGTGCGGTCGGTCGCCGACCCAGCGTGGTGACCTTCCTGGGGTCAGGAACTCCGCCTGCCCAACGTGGTCACTTTTCTCCGCCTGCCCGGTGTGGTCGCCTTCCTGGGGCAGGATTTGCTCTGAGGACGGCCTGTTCCTGGGGTGGCTTGCTGGGGTGGCTTGCTGTGGTGGTGGTGCGAGTGGACCGTTCGGGGCTGTTATGGCATCGAGGCTTCCGTTCGTGCGCATGGCTGATGGACAACCTCCGGCTCGGTGGGTAGCTTCCCGATTACTGGCGCACCTGGGTGAATTTTTCCGCCTGGCGTGCCCGAACACTGGGAGGCTCGTAGTGAAGACCCGCACCGTGCACAACCGTTTCCGGAGGCTGCATGCACTCGCCCTGCCCCTCGCGGGCGTCCTCGCCTTCGGTGTCGCGGGCACGGCGACGGCAGCGCCGCAGGTGAGCGCCGACGCGCAGGCGACGGCGGCCGCCCGGCAGACGCTGCGCGGGATGAGCCTCGCGGAGAAGGTGGGGCAGTTGTTCGTCACGTGGGTGAACGGGAAGACCGCCGACGAGGTCAACCCGCAGAACCGGATCGACTTCGGCGTCGACACCCCCGCGCAGGTCGTGCAGCGGTACCACCTCGGCGGCGTCATCTACTTCAACAACGAGTCGCACGACAACTTCGACGACCCCGTCCAGGTCGCGAAGCTGTCCAACGGCGTGCAGTGGGCGGCGTTGAGCAGTGGCGCCCACATCCCGCTGCAGGTCGGGACCGATCAAGAGGGTGGCACGGTCACCCGGATGGGGTCCCCCGCGACGGAATTCCCGAACGCGATGGCCATCTCGGCCGGGCGCAGCACGGACCGGGCCACCGCCGCCGCGACGATTCTCGGCCACGAGCTGCGGGCGGTCGGCATCAACCAGGATTACGCCCCGGACGCCGACGTCAACTCGAACCCGGCGAACCCGGTCATCGGCGTGCGCTCCTTCTCCGGGCGGCCGGACCTGGCGAGCCAGTACGTCGCGGCCGAAGTGAAGGGTTTTCAGGATTCCGGCTGGCCCACGGAGACGGTTTCCTCGACCGCGAAGCACTTCCCCGGTCACGGCGACGCGGCCACGGACAGCCATCACAGCCTGCCCCGGATCGACCGCACCGAACAGCAGTGGCGCGAGACCGACGTACCGCCGTTCAAGGCCGCGATCAAGGCCGGCATCGATTCGATCATGAGCGCGCACATCCAGTTCCCGAGCCTCGACCCGTCCGGCGAACCCGCGACGCTCTCGAAGCCGATCCTCACCGGCAAACTCCGTGACGAACTCGGCTACCAGGGTGTCGTCATCACCGACTCGCTGATGATGGACGGGGTCCGCGAACGGCACAGCGACGCCGAGATCCCGGTGCTGGCGTTGAAGGCGGGCGTCGACCAGCTGCTCATGCCCGCGAACCTCGACCTCGCGATCAACTCGGTCCTGACCGCGGTCCGCTCCGGAGAGCTCACCGAGCAGCGCATCGACGAGAGCGTCCTGCGCGTCCTGAAGCTGAAGTTCAAGCGCGGCATCATGTTCTCGCCGTTCGTGAACCCGGCGAAGGTCACCTCGCGGGTCGGCACGCCGGAGCACCTGGCGACCGCGCAGGACATCGCCGACCGGTCGATCACCGCGATCGCCAACGACGCGGGAGTGCTGCCGCTGAAGCAGAAGCCGTCGACGGCGCTGATCACCGGCTGGGGCGAGAGCACCGGGAAGACCCTCGCGACGAGGTTCACCGCGCACGGCACCAAGGCCACCGCGCTGCCCACCGGCCAGACGCCGACCGCGGACCAGATCGCGCAGGCGGCCGCGGCGGCGAAGAACGTCGACGTGGTCGTCGTCCTCACCAACAACCTCGGCGGATTCCCCTTGCAGGGCAACCTGTTGCAGGCACTGGCGGCTACCGGGAAACCGGTCGTCGCGGTGGCTTCGCAGATCCCGTACGACGCCGGATACGCGAACCCGATCCCGACGTGGCTGGCAACGTACGGCTACATCACTCCCTCGCTGGAGGCGTTGACGAAGGTCGTCCTCGGCGAGACGAAGCCGGGCGGGAAGCTGCCCGTCGACATCCCGGCGGGCGCCGACGTGCACACCGTGAAGTATCCGTTCGGGCATGGGCTGACCTGGTGAACCTGAACCGGCGTCACTTCCTCGCCACCGGCGCGCTCGCCGTTCCCGCGCTGGCGACGTCGTCGGCGAGCGCGGCGGAAAACGGGAGCAAAGGTCCCTTGCTCGCGGCCGAGCCCGAGGCCGGAAGCGAAAGCAAAGGTCCCTTGCTCCGCACCGGCGCGGAGGTACTGGCCGCGCAGGGCTGGCGGCGGCTGGCCGGACGGCGGGTCGGCGTGCTGTCCAATCCGACCGGGGTGCTGGCGGGCGGCGAGCACATCGTCGACTCGATGGTCGCCGCCGGGATCCGGCCGGTGGCCGCGTTCGGGCCCGAGCACGGGTTCCGCGGCAGCGCGCAGGCGGGTGGCTCCGAGGGCGACTACACCGATCCCCGCACGGGAATACCGGTGTACGACGCGTACGGTGTCGACGCCACGAAGCTCGCCGGGATGTTCACCAAGGCGGGCGTGGACACCGTGGTGTTCGACATCGCGGACGTCGGCGCGCGCTTCTACACCTACATCTGGTCGCTCTACACCGCGCAGGTCGCCGCCGCCCGTACCGGCGCCGCGCTCCTCGTGCTGGATCGGCCAAACCCCTTGGGGGGCAAGGTTTCCGGCCCAGTGCTCGACCCGAAGTTCGCCTCCGGCGTCGGCCGGAAGCCGATCGCTCAGCAACACGGGATGACGGTCGGCGAACTCGCCCGGTTCTTCGCCGCGGAGTTCCTGCCCGGCGAAGGCGTCAAACCGGGCCAACTCGACGTCGTCGAGGTCCGCGGCTGGCGACGCGACACGGTGTTCGCGCGGACCGGCCTGGGCTGGGTGCCGCCGAGCCCCAACATGCCGACCCCGGACACCGCGCTCGTCTACCCCGGCACCGGGATGTTCGAGGGCACGGTGTTCTCCGAGGGCCGGGGCACGACAAGGCCGTTCGAAATCCTCGGCGCACCGGGACTCGACTGGCGCTGGCGGGAGAAGCTGGCTTCGCTGGGGCTGCCCGGTGTCCGCTTCCGGGAGACGTACTTCGTCCCGACTTTCGGGAAATTCGTCAATCAGACGTGCGGCGGAGTGCAGCTGACCGTCACCGACCCGCGCGAGTTCGACGCGATCCGCACGGCGGTGGCCATGTTCGTCACCGCGAGGGCACTGCATCCCGACAAGTTCGGCTGGCGGCCCGATCACTACATCGATCTGCTGTCCGGTTCGGACCGTTTGCGGACCATGGTCGACGCCGGCGCCGGTGCCGACGAGATCACCGCGTCCTGGCGAGCCGAGCTGGCCGAGTTCGACCGCAAGCGACGGCGTCACCTGCTCTACCGCTGAGGGGGACCGAGATGCGTGCTAGGAAGTTCGTGATCGTGGCCGCTTGTGTGCTGGTCATGGCAACAACGTCGAGTACAGCGGGAGCGAACGCCATCACCGGACACGAGGGGCCGGCCACCGGCCGGTTCGACCGTCCCCAGCACGGATTCGCGCCCCCGTGGACGACCCTGCGGGCGGGCGCCCCAGTCGACGTCGGCCTCGACCCGGCGCCGATCAAGGCGGCCGAGCAGTTCGTGGCGAGCTGGACGAAGCCCGACACGTCCGGGCATCCGCACTTCTCCGGAGCGGTGGGACTTCTCGCGCACGACGGCGTCGTCGTGGACAAGTACGCCGTGGGCGGCGCGCTGCGCTACGCCGACGCGAAAGGCACGGAGCTACCGCCCGATCAGCAGGTCCCGATGCGAAACGACACGATCTTCGACATGGCGTCGATCTCGAAGCTGTTCACGTCGATCGCCGTGCTGCAGCTCGTGGAACAGCACGAGGTCGCGCTGGACGCCCCGGTGGCGCGTTACCTGCCCGAATTCGCCGTCAACGGCAAGGAATCGGTCACCGTCCAGCAGCTGCTCACCCACACCTCGGGGTTCGACGCGGACCCCGAGCCACCGCTGTGGTCGGGGTACCCGGACATCCCGTCGCGCCGCAAGGCCGTGCTGGACAGCAAGCTGAAGAACCCGCCGGGCACCGCCTACCTCTACTCCGACATCAATCTGATGACGCTCGGTTTCCTCGTCGAGAAGCTGACCGGCGCGAGCCTCGACCAGGTGGTTCGGGACCGGATCACCGAGCCGCTCGGCATGAGCGACACCGGGTACAACCCGCCCGCGGCGAAACTGGGCCGGATCGCGGCGACCGAGTACGAGTCGACTCCGCCTCGCGGCCTCGTCCGCGGCCAGGTCCACGACGAGAACGCGTGGTCACTCGGCGGTGTCTCCGGGCACGCCGGCGTGTTCTCCACCGCCGGTGACATGGCCGTGCTGTGCCAGGCAATCCTCAACGGCGGTAGCTACCGGGGGCACCGGATCCTGCGCCAGGACACCGTCAAGGCGATGCTGACCAACTACAACCGGCAATTCCCTGACGACGCGCACGGGCTGGGTTTCGAACTCGACCAGCCCTGGTACATGGGCGCGCTGTCATCACCGGTCACCGCGGGTCACACCGGCTACACCGGGACGACGCTCGTGATCGACCCGGAATCCCGCTCGTTCGCGCTGCTGCTGACCAACCGCGTCCACCCGACACGGAACTGGGGCACGATCAACCCGGCGCGTCAGGTCTGGGCGACGTCCCTGGCGAAGGCGATGGCCGTCCGCCCGGTAGCGGGCCGTGACGCCTGGTACAGCGACATCGGAAACTCCAGTACTGCCACGCTGACCAGCCCCGTCCTGGACACCCGTGGTGGGCCGGTACGGGCGACGTTCGACGCGTTCGTCGACACCGAGGGCCCTGGCGATCCGCTCGCGCTGGAAGCGAGCACGGACGGCGTGACGTGGCAGCCGGTCTCGGTGCGCGCGGCCGGCCCCGGCGCGCCGGACGGTGACGTTCCGGCACTGTCCGGACACGGTCACCGCGCGTGGTGGCGGGTGAGCGCGGATCTGCCCCGGGGCACCCGTCTGACCGTCCGCTGGCGTTACGCGACGGACGCGAATTACACCGGACGCGGCGTTTCCGTCGATGGTGTGAAAGTCACTGAACGAGGCCGCGTACTTCTTGACGGTGAGCGGAATCCGGCCGCGTTCTCCGCTTCGGGGTGGCAGTTGAGCGCTCGGTGACCGATCGGTCGCCGAGCGCCGAGCAAACCAGCCCGTTTACCGGGAATTTGCCGCTTGCACCGCGACACTAAGTTGCCAAGTCGTTAGCTGGAGCTCGTTAACAAGGTCGACCTGGTTAGCGACTTTCTGGTCAACGATTAATCGTAATTGCATCCGCAGAAGCGGGTGGGGTTGCGATCCTGCCGAAGGGTGTGGGTAGCCTTGTCGCAAATGCCAACGGTTAGTAAATTTCCTACGGTCGGTGATGCCGAATCCGTAATCGTGGCAGCACCGTCCGACGTCGCCCCGGTTCAGGTGACCGCGCGCGACGCGGACGCCAGCCCGCTGGTGCGGATCCGGTCGCTGCTCCCTGGGCTCGCCAGAGCCGAGCAGCGCGTCGCGAAGGTCGTGCTCGACGACCCCGCCGCCGTCGCGCGACGCAGCATCACCGAGGTCGCCCTGGCGGCCAGCACCAGTGAAACCACCGTCACCCGGTTCTGCAAAGCGGTCGGGGTCGGCGGTTACCCTCAGTTAAGGATCGCGCTGGCCGCGGACACCGCGCGCACCGAGGCCCGCACCACTCGTAACCTCGGCGGGGAGATCGGCCCGAACGACGACCTCGCCGCGGTGATCGGCAAGGTCAGCTTCGCCGACGCGCGGGCCGTGGAGGAGACCGCGGACCAGCTCGAGGTGGCCACGCTGCAGCAGGTCATCGATCTGGTGGCCGGGGCGAACCGCGTCGACGTCTACGGCGTGGGCGCGAGCGCGTTCGTCGCCGCCGATCTCCAGCAGAAGCTGCACCGCATCGGCCGGGTCAGCTTCGCCTGGTCCGACACGCACATCATGCTCACCTCCGCCGCCGTGCTCACGCCCGGCGACGTCGCGGTGGGTATCTCGCACACCGGCGCGACCACCGACACGGTCGAGGCGCTGCGGGTGGCCCGTGAGCACGGCGCGATCACGGTCGCGGTGACCAACTTCCCGCGGTCCCCGATCACCGAGGTCGCCGACCACGTGCTCACCACGGCCGCGCGCGAGACCACGTTCCGGTCCGGCGCCACGGCGAGCAGGATCGCGCAGCTCACCGTCATCGACTGCCTGTTCATCGGTGTCGCGCAGCGGCACATGGAAGCCTCGGTCAGCGCGTTGGACGCGACCAGGGACGCGGTTGGCTCGCACCGGCTCGGGGTACGCCCCGACGGACGGCGCCGCCCGCGGGAAACCGGCAAATGAGCGTACAGCGCTCTGAAAAAAGAGTGAGGCGCATGATGACCGTCCCACGTCAGGTGGTGCACGTCGATTCGCCAACGGAAAAGCGCAATCCCCGTACCACCGACATCGACCTGATGCCCACCATGGCGATCCTCGGCGCGATCAACGCCGAGGACCGCCGGGTGCCCGACGCGGTCGCGGCGGTTCTGCCGCAACTGGCCCGCGCGGTGGACTACGCCGTGGAAGCGCTGCGTTCCGGGCACCGAGTGCACTACGTCGGTGCGGGTACGTCCGGCAGGCTGGCCACGCTCGACGCGGCCGAGCTGGTGCCGACGTTCAACGTGCCGGAGGACTGGTTCATCGCGCACCACGCCGGCGGGCCGCGGGCGCTGCGGCACGCCGTCGAGAACGCCGAAGACGACAAAGAGACCGGCGCGGCCGAGTTGTCCGAAGCGGTCGAGCCCGGGGACTTCGTGCTCGGCCTGACGGCGTCGGGCCGGACGCCGTATGTGCTCGGCGCGCTGGAGGCGTCGAACCGCAAGGGCGCGCACACTGCGCTCGTGTCAGGGAATCCCGCCGCCGCGATCCCGGCGGGCGTGGACGTGCTCATCGCCGTCGACACCGGTCCGGAGGTCATCGCCGGTTCGACGCGGATGAAGGCGGGGACGGCGCAGAAGATCATCCTGACCGCCTTCTCCACCGCGACGATGATCAAACTCGGCCGCACGTATTCGAACCTGATGGTCAGCGTGCGGGCGACCAACGCGAAGCTGCGCGGCCGGACGATCCGGATCCTGCAGGAAGCCACCGGCATGACCATGGCGGACTGTTCGGACGCGCTGACCGAGTCGGGCGGGGACCTGAAGACCGCACTCGTGCACTTGCTGTCCGGGCAGGACGTCCGCGCTTCGGCCGAGGCGCTGGAGGCCTCCGGCGGGCACGTCCGCAAGGCACTGGACCGGTTGCGGGTGCGGGCGAGCTAGCCCGGCGTATTGCGGTTCAGCTTTTCATCTGCCTAACCTCTCAGGTATCGCGTGACGAGAGGTGAGGTGGCGATGACCGCGGTACCCACCACCGGAGGCGACGAGACTTCCCTTTCGCGGCGCGGACTTTCGCGCCGCGAAAGGATGTCCGTAGCCGGAATGACCGGTTTCGTCCTGCTGCTCAACCTTTTCGGCTGGGGCGTGCTGGTGCTGTTCGTCGCTCCGCGGCACTACGACCTCGGCGCCTCCGGGGTGTTCGGGATCGGCCTCGGCGTCACCGCGTTCACCCTCGGCATGCGGCACGCGTTCGACGCCGACCACATCGCGGCCATCGACAACACGACACGGAAGCTGATGGCCGACGGCAAACGTCCGCTTTCGGTCGGTTTCTGGTTTTCGCTGGGACATTCGACGATCGTCTTCGCGCTGTGCCTGCTGCTTTCGCTGGGCGTGCGCGCGCTCGCCGGTCAGGTCGAGGACGACTCGTCGACGTTGCACCAAGCCACCGGCCTGATCGGGACTTCGGTGTCCGGGGTGTTCCTGTACCTCATCGCGATCATGAACCTCGTGGTGCTGGTGGGGATCGTGAAGGTGTTCCGGAAACTGCGCGGCGGCGAACTCGACGAAGCCGCGCTCGAACGGCAGCTGGACAACCGCGGCATCATGAACCGGCTGCTCAAGGGCGCGACGAAGGCCGTGCGCAAACCGTGGCACATCTACCCCGTCGGTGTCCTTTTCGGACTCGGTTTCGACACCGCGACCGAGGTCGCGCTGCTCGTGCTCGCGGCGGGCGCGGCGACGTTTTCCCTGCCCTGGTACGCGATCCTGGTGCTGCCGGTGCTGTTCGCCGCGGGCATGAGCCTGTTCGACGCGCTCGACGGGTTCTTCATGAACTACGCCTACGGCTGGGCGCTCGCGAAACCGGTCCGCAAGATCTACTACAACATCACGGTGACCGCGTTGTCGGTCGCCGTCGCGCTGATCATCGGCACCATCGAGCTGGTTTCGATCGTCACCGAAAAGCTCGGCATCACGTCCGGACCACTCGCCGCGATCGCCGGGCTCGACCTGAACTACGTCGGGTTCGCCGTCGTCGGCCTGTTCGTCCTGACGTGGGTGGTCGCGCTCGCGGTCTGGCGCTTCGGGCGCATCGAGGAGAAGTGGTCGGCGCGACTCGCGGCCGACTGACCTGCGGTTAGTCACGATCCCGCGCCATCACGGCACTTACCGGCGACCGTCAACGGTTCTGGTGAGGAGACGACATGGCGTGGTGGATCGCCGGGGTGCTGATCGCGGTGGCCCTGCTCGGCACGAAGGTACTCGTCGAGTCGCGGCGGGAACGACGCCGCGAACGGCGGTACGCCCTGTGGGCGCGAATATCCGATGGTCTACCGGAAGGCGGCCGGCTGACCGGCGTCGAACCGGACGGCCGGACGCTCGTGGAGCACCCGCGGGAGAGCCGTGAGCACCGATGACGCGCGACGAGCCGAGTTCGTGTCCTTCTGTCATGAGCAGGCCCATCGGCTGGTGGGCTTCGTGATCCGGCTGGGGGCCTCGCCCGCGGACGCGGATGACGTTGTCCAAGAGGTCCTGCTCGCACTTTTCGCTTCATGGGACTCCGTCCGTGATCCGCGAGGCTGGACCAGAAGTGTCGCCATCCGCACGTACCTCAAGAGCACTCCCTCGGCGCACCACGAGATCCCGACCGACGCGCCGCCCGAACAACCCACGCTCATCTCGCCGGAAGCCCACGCGGAAATCGTGGAAGCCGCCAAGGACATCACCGCCTTGCTGAGCACGCTGCCGTTCCAGCAGCGAATGGTCCTCGCCTGGTCGATCGACGGATTCAGCCATGAAGAGATCGCCCGTGCGTTGCGCACGACGCCGGGTGCTGTCCGCACCGCACTGCGAAGAGCCCGCGGCACGCTCAAGAAGATCATGGTGAAACCGCAGGAGGTGCGCTCATGACCGAGATTCCGGACCCCATGATGGACCTGATACTCAACTCCGCCAACGGTTCACTGGACCTGGCACTGGAGGACGGGGTCGATGTCGCAGCCTGGCTCCGCGAGAAACTCCCTCCGCGGCCGATCCGCGGACGAGGCGAACCGGCCACGATCTCCGAGAAAATCGATCTTCTCTACAAGATGCTCCACGTTGTCCGCGACCGGCTCAAGGACGACGTGGCCAGGTATCTGGACCAAGCGTGCGACCGGCTGGTCAACCTCCGGCTGGGGCTGAGGCACCGGCGAATCGATCTTCCGGCCGCGACACGGCAGGTGACGGCCATCGGCGAACTCGTCCGCACCGCTGTTGCCAAGAGCGGGCCGCATGGCTACCGGCTACAGGGCGGCGCTGTGGAAATACAGCGCATGCTGGACGAACTCGCCGAGACCCTGCGGAGGCTGTTCGAGGATTCGGACGATCGCAGCCCCCGTCCGGGCATCACCGTGGACTGACGGGTTCGGGTACCGCCTCGACAACCACCGCGCGCCGGCGGGCCGTGGCCAGTACCAGCGCGGCCACGGCCGCCGCCGCACCCACCGGCCCGAGCCAGCCGGCCCCAGCGCCGGCCAGCACCGCCCCGCCCAGCGCCGAGCCGAGTGCGATGCCGACGTAGATCGCCGAGCCGTTCAGCCCGAGTGCCACGGTGGACGCGTCCGGCGTGATCGAGAACAGCCGGTGCTGCTGCGGAACCATGAGCATTCCGCCGAAGGTCCCGCTCGCCAGCACCGCGACGAACACCGCGGGCAGCGCGAGCACGGCGACATCCATCGCCGCCAGCACCACCGCTGTCCCGGCCAGCGCCCACACCAGTACCCGCCGGGAGCCGAAACGGTCGGTCCAGCGCCCGGCGATGGTCGTTCCGATGACCTGTCCCGCTCCGGAAGCGACGAGCACCCACGACAGCGTCACGCCGGTCGCGACGGGTTCCACGAGCACCGGGAGGTACACGAAAACGGTGACGCCGGCGAGCATGCCGACGACCGTCACCAGCAGCACCCGCGCCACCGGCGGCCGGGCCACCACCGCGAGCCGGGTCCGCAGGTTCGCCGCCGGGATCCGGACGGCGGGCAGGAACGGCAGATACGCCGCGACGGCGACGCCGATCGCCGCGATCGCCCACATCACCGCGCGCCAGCCGATCCAGTGCCCGGCGAGGACACCGATCGGGACACCGAGCACCGTCGACACGCTCATCCCCGCCGCGACGGTCGCCAGCGCCCGGCCGCGCCGTTCGTCCGAGGACAACGCGCCCGCCAGCGCGTAGGCGTTCGCCTGGAACGCCGCGGCGCCGATCGCGGCGAGCGCGCGGGCGACGGCGACGACCGCGAACGTCGTCCCCAGCGCCTGCCCCGCCATGCCGACGGTGAACAGCCCGAGCCCGCCCGCCAGCAGGATCCGGCGATCCCAGCCGCCGGTGAACGCGGCGATCAGCGGCGAGGAGATCGCGTAGGTCAGCGCGAAGACCGTGGTGAGCTGGCCCGCGCCGGATTCGGAGACACGCAGATCGGCGGCGATCGTGGGGAGGAGTCCATTGAGGACCATCGCGTCCGTCCCGAGCGTGAACGTCCCCACGGCGAGCGCGATGAGGGACCCCAGTCCGAGACGATCCTTTGATGACTGTCGAATCGTCATGAGGTCATGATGGAGTTACTATTTGATGATTGTCAAACCATCTATCGATCCAGGAGAACGCGTGACCCGCACGTTGCCGCAGCCGGCCGCCGACGCCATCGAGATCGTGACGGTGCTGCAGGCGCTGGCCGACCCCGTGCGTCTCGAACTGGTCCGCACGCTCGCGAAGGAAGACGAACCTCGCCCGTGCAGCGTCGACGAATACGACGTCGACATCACCGCGCCGACGCTGTCGCACCACTGGCGGATCCTGCGCGAAGCCGGGCTGACCACGACGTTCGTCAACGGCCGCACCCGGTGGGTCGAGCTACGCCGCGACGACGTCCATTCCCGCTTCCCCGGCCTCCTGGACGCCGTTCTGGCGTAAGGAAAATCAGCCCGCGGCGGCCGAGATGCTCTTGGCCTCGCGCGCGCCCGCTTCGAACGCCTCGCACGAGAACAACAGCCACGCGCGGACGCCCTCGGGCGTGCCGCCCGCGAATCCTTCCGCCAGCTCCAGGTACTTCGGCACCCGCCGGAAGTACGCCACCTCGGGCACGGTCAGCGCCTTCGGGTCGAGCCCGGTCGCGATCATCGACAACCGCGCGGCGGCCCGCGCCACGACACCGTCCGCGGTGCCGAAGGGCCGCAGCGCCAGCAGTTCCCCGTGCACGACGGCGGTCAGGATCGGCCCCGGCACCGACGTCGCCCCGGTGACGAGCTGGGCGAGCAGTTCCAGCCGAGGCCCGCCGGAGCGCGGACGGCCGAGCGCGTCGGGGTCGGTCACCAGATCGGCCGCGGCGAGGACGTGCAGCCGCGCCAGCGCCTGCAGCGGCGCGCGGCGCCAGGTGGGCAGGATCGGCTCCAGCGCCTCGGCGACCCGCAGCGCCCCGGCGAGCGCCGGATCCGCGACCGCGCCGTCGGCGGGCAGCTCGGGATTCGCGCCGTCGATCCCGGCCGACGCCCTGGCCGCCCGGACGGACGCCTCGGCGGCGGTTTCGGCGCCACCACGCAGGTTCGCGGGCAGCCGGTGCACCGCGAACACCGCGTCCTGCGCGGACTTCGCCGCTTCCGCGACCCCGTCGAGGTCGAGCAACGGCCGCAACGGATCACTCATGCGATCGACTCGCTTCGCGAGACTGTGCCGAATCCCTTTGGCGCATGATGTCCATGATTCGCTCGCAAGCTTCGCTCATGCGTCCAGCACCTGCCCGACCCGCCGCACGACCGGTGCCTGCACCGACCACGGGAAGTTGATCCAGCGGTCGGTGTGCCGCCAAACGTACTCGCATTTGACCTCGGACCGCGGCTTCTCGTAGACGACCGCGCAGCGCACCTCGGCGACGTGGTCCGCGCAGAAGTCGCGGACGAGCTTCAACGTCGCGCCGGTGTCGGCCACGTCGTCGGCGACCAGGACCTTCTTCTGCGTCAGGTCCACGACGTTCGGCACCGGCGGCAGCATGACCGGAAGGTCGAGACGCTGGTCGACACCCGTGTAGAACTCGACGTTCATGACATGCAGGTTCTTCACGTCCAGCGCGTACCCGAGCGCGCCTGCCACGAACAGCCCGCCGCGCGCGATGGACAGGATCAGATCCGGCTCGAACCCGTCGTCCGCGATCGTCTGCGCCAGCTCCCTGCTGGCCGAACCGAACAACTCCCAGGTGAGCTCTTCCCGCTCTTCGGCCATCGCCCCTGCCCTTCCGAATCGTTCACGAGAGCATAAGCAACGGCGAAGTGGTCTTTCGATACGCTTCGGAGTGAGCCCTTTCTCATGGCCACTCACCGGACCTGAACGATCACTGGTCCTGCCTTGTTGCCCCAGCAGTGGGGCAACTGGACGCATCCTTTTACATCACGCACTAACGTCGCTAGCGTGCCGTGAGCCGCGGGTTCGCACAACAGGAGGCCTTGCACCATGACCGAGCAGTCCCCAGCACTGGACAACCTGCTCACCGAAAGCCGCACTTTCCCGCCCAGCGAGGATTTCTCCGCGCAGGCCAACGCGAAAGCCGAGCTGTACGCCGAGAGCGACGCCGATCGCGAGCAGTTCTGGGCGAAGCAGGCAGAACGGCTGCATTGGGACACGAAGTGGACCCAGGTTCTGGACTGGAGCGACGCCCCGTTCGCGAAGTGGTTCGTCGGCGGGAAGCTCAACGTCGCCTACAACTGCGCCGACCGCCACGTCGCCGACGGGCACGGCGACCAGGTCGCGATCCACTGGGTCGGCGAGCCGGGCGACACCAGGGACATCACCTACGCCCAGCTGAAGGACGAGGTCTCGAAGGCCGCCAACGCCTTGACCTCCCTCGGCGTCGGCGCGAACGACCGGGTCGCCATCCAGCTGCCGATGATCCCCGAAGCGATCTTCGCGATGCTCGCCTGCGCACGGATCGGCGCGCTGCACAGCGTCGTGTTCGGCGGCTTCTCGCCGACGGCGCTGCGTTCGCGCGTGGACGACGCTGCGGCGAAGGTCGTCATCACCTCGGACGGGCAGTACCGCCGCGGCAAGGCCGTGGCGATGAAGACCAACGTGGACGAGGCGCTCGACGGCGCGGAGTCGGTCGAGAAGGTCATCGTCATCCGGCGCACCGGTGACGAGGTGCCGATGGCCGAGGGCCGCGACGTCTGGTGGCACGACCTGGTCGACGGCCAGTCCGCCGAGCACACCCCCGAGGCGTTCGACGCCGAGCACCCGCTGTTCATCCTCTACACCTCGGGCACCACCGGACGGCCGAAGGGCATCCTGCACACCTCGGGCGGCTACCTCACCCAGGCCGCCTACACCCACCACAACGTCTTCGACCACAAGGCGGGCGAGGACGTCTACTGGTGCACCGCCGACATCGGCTGGGTCACCGGGCACACCTACATCGTGTACGGGCCGCTGGCCAACCGCGCCACCCAGGTCGTCTACGAGGGCACGCCGAACACCCCGCACGAGGGCCGGCACTGGGAGATCGTCCAGAAGTACAAGGTGTCCCTGTACTACACCGCCCCGACGCTGATCCGCACGTTCATGAAGTGGGGCGCGGAGATCCCGGAGAAGTACGACCTCTCCTCGCTGCGCGTGCTCGGCAGCGTCGGCGAGCCGATCAACCCGGAGGCGTGGATCTGGTACCGGGAGACCATCGGCGCGAACCGCACGCCCGTCGTGGACACCTGGTGGCAGACCGAAACCGGCGGGATCATGATCTCGCCACTGCCGGGTGTCACCTCGGCGAAGCCGGGTTCGGCGCAGCGCGCGCTGCCGGGCATCTCGGCGAAGGTCGTCGACGACCAGGGCGTCGAGGTCCCGCACGGCGGCGGTGGCTACCTGGTGCTCGACAAGCCGTGGCCGGGCATGCTGCGCGGCATCTGGGGCGACAACGAGCGCTACAAGGAGACGTACTGGTCGCGCTTCGCCGAGCAGGGCTTCTACTTCGCCGGTGACGGCGCGAAGTACGACGGCGACGGCGACATCTGGCTGCTGGGCCGCGTCGACGACGTGATGAACGTGTCCGGGCACCGGATCTCGACCACCGAGGTCGAGTCGGCGCTCGTCTCGCACCCGACGGTCGCCGAGGCCGCCGTCGTCGGCGCGACCGACCCGACCACCGGGCAGGGCATCGTGGCGTTCGTGATCCTGCGGGGCAGCGCGAGCGACGGCGGCGACGCGGCGGTCCAGGAACTGCGCAACCACGTCGCGAAGGAAATCGGGCCGATCGCGAAGCCGCGGCAGATCATGGTCGTGCCGGAGCTGCCGAAGACGCGTTCGGGCAAGATCATGCGCCGCCTCCTGCGCGACGTCGCGGAGAACCGGCAGGTCGGCGACGTCACCACGCTGGCCGACTCCTCGGTGATGGACCTCATCTCCGCCGGTCTGCAGTCCGGCAAATCCGAGGACTGACCTTCGACGGTCCGTGGGGGCCTCCTTGAGGGACTCTGAGTCCTCCGGGGAGGCCCCCACGGACTTTGGCCACCCCGAATCGCAGGCGTCGAACGCTTGTTCTAGGATGTGGCCGCTGTACCCATCCCATTTCCGGGCAAGGAGACGACACCAACGATGACCGTGGATGTCCTGACGCACGAAGAGGAACCGGCGACGGCCGACGCTGCGGCGGCTCCGGCGTCACAGCCCGCCGACACCTCGAAGACCGAGAACGACACGACCGAGACCGGCTCCCCGGCGGCGGACACGGCCGAAAAGACCGAGGCCGCGGACGAGAAGCCCGCCGAGGAGCCCAAGCCGAAGCGCGGCAGGCCGAAGGCGCAGACCACGGCCAAGAAGACCCGCACGGTCGAGCTGATCCTCACCGTCACCGGCACCGCCGACGGCGAGTGGCAGGCCGAGCTGAAGAACGGCAGCAAGTGGGTGGCCAAGGGCCTCGAGATCCCCGCCGCCGCCGTGTCCCGCGCGGCCAAGGAGCTGCACCAGGACCTGTCCGGCCCGATCGACGAGGTCATCAACGCCGCCCGCGAGGCGCAGGCCGCCAAGGTCGCCCAGCTCGAGGCCGAGCTGGAGCGCGCCAAGCAGGCGCTGGCCGAGCTGGACAGCTGACACCCGAGAACCATCCGGCCGCCGAGGCGGGGTCCGCGTTGTACGGCCCCCGTTCCGGCAAGGTATCACCCGCCCGGCGTCGCATCCCGCGACGCCGGGCGCTTTACCAATCCGGCCGAAAGCAGGCGGACACGGACCGCAGCCGACCCCCTCGAAGGCACCCCTCTCCGCCGTGACTGCCGCCGGATTGGTAACGAACGGCGCAGCCTATTCACGAAGCGGCGGTATTCTCCGAGAAAGGTAAGGCGATCCTGCGTAAGGATTGCCTTTCTTCACCGCATTAGCCGATTCCCGATTTTCGTGTTTCACTGAAGTAGTGACCGACACGATCCATGACGAGACGTCCTCGCACTCGGACGAGCCGCACCACGACGACATCGGCGGCAAGCTGAACTGGCTGCGCGCCGGGGTTCTCGGTGCCAACGACGGGATCGTGTCCGTGGCGGGCATCGTGGTCGGCGTCGCGGGCGCGACAACGGACCGGATAGCGATCCTCACCGCCGGAATTGCCGGGCTGGTCGCGGGCGCGTTTTCGATGGCCGGCGGTGAATACGTCTCGGTGAGCACACAGCGCGATACCGAGAAAGCGATGTTGCAGCTCGAGAAACAAGAGCTGAAAACCATGCCGGAGGCCGAGGAGGCCGAACTCGCGCAGATCTACGAGCGGAAAGGCCTCTCCCCGGAACTCGCCGCGCAGGTCGCCCGTGAACTGTCCGAAAAGGACGCGCTGCAGGCACACGCGGAGGCTGAGCTCGGCATCGACCCGGACAACCTGACAAGCCCGTGGCAGGCGGCGTGGGCCTCTTTGGTCGCGTTCACCGTCGGCGCGCTGCTGCCGCTGCTGGCGATCGCGTGGGCCGGCGTGTCCCTGCGAGTCGGCGCCTGCGCCGTCGCGGTGATCGTCGGCCTCACCCTCACCGGCTGGATCAGCGCGCGGCTCGGCGATGCCAGGGTAGGCCGGGCGATCGCCCGCAACGTCGGCGTCGGCGCGCTCACCATGCTGGTGACGTACTTCGTCGGCGTGCTCTTCGGCACCACCGTCGGCTGACCGGAACGCGGAAGGGCGGGCACCCGCTCCGGATGCCCGCCCCGCCCGATCGTGGTTCGACTGTCCCTAGTGGACACCCTTCATCAGCCTGCGGATGAACGGGGTGCCGAAGAACAGCAGCACACCGACGACGATCGCCGTGCACCCGATGATGCTGAAGTACGGCACCTCGTCGGCCGGGTCGTAGTACTCCGCGAGCTTGCCGGACAACGCCGTCCCGAGCGAGATCGACAGGAAGTTCAACGCCACCATCTGCGTGCGGAACGCGTCGGGCGCGAGCTTGGTCGACAGCGAAAGCCCCACCGGGGAAAGGAAAAGCTCCCCCATGGTGAACACGAAGAGGATGCCGATCAGCGCGAGCAGCGGGCTGCCGTTCGCCCCGGTCCCGACCATCGGCAGGAACAGCAGGAACGCGATGCCCATCAGCACCGTGCCGGAGACGAACTTCATCGGCGAGGACGGCTGCCGCGAGGAGAGCTTCGTCCAGATCGCGGCGAACACGGGAGCAAACACGATGACGAACACCGGGACGACCGAGTTGACCCACGAAACCGGCATCTCCCAGCCGAACAGGTCCCGGTCGAGGCGCTTGTCGCTGTAGGTCGCCACGACGGTGAACTGCTGCTGGTACAGCGCGAAGAACGCGGCGCTGGCGATGAACATCGGGATGAACGAGTACACCCGGCTGCGCTCGGCGGAGGTGATCTTGCTGCTGCGGAGGATGACCGCGAAGTAGAGCACCGAGGCGACGACCACCACGCCCACCACGATGTCGGCGAGGTTGCCCGCCCGGATGACACCGGTCAGCACGAGAACGACGATGACGACGACACCGGCGACGCCGACCGCGAGCATCTGCATCCGCCGCGACGCGGCCAACGGGTTGGGTACCTCCCTGGCCTTGTCGCCGAGGTTCTTGCGGCCGATCGAGTACTGGATCAGTCCCAGCGCCATCCCGATGGCGGCGAGCCCGAAGCCGTAGTGGAAGCCCAGTTCCTTCTGCGCGAGCCCGGTCAGCATCTGACCGACGAAGGCACCGAGGTTGATACCCATGTAGAACAGCGTGAACCCGCCATCGCGCCGCTCATCGTCCGCGCTGTAGAGCGTGCCGACGATGGCCGTCGCGTTGGACTTCAGCCCCCCGCTGCCGATCGCGACGCACACCAGACCGACGCCGATGCCCGCGAATCCCGGCAACAGCGCCAGGGCGATGTGCCCGATCATGACCAGGACCGCGCTGTAGAACAGGGTCCGTTCGGGACCGAGCAGCCGGTCGGCCACCCAGGCGCCGACGACCGCCGACAGATAGACCATGCCGCCGTACGCGCCGACGATGCCCAGCGCGGTTTCCTGCGCGAGGCCGAGACCGCCCTTGGTGGTCTCGTAGTACAGGTAGATCGCGAGGATCGACTGCATTCCGTAGAAGGAGAAGCGTTCCCACATCTCCACGCCGAACAGGTTCGCGAGCCCTCGTGGGTGCCCGAAGAACCTGGTGTCCTGCTGGACCTCGGTAGAGGTACTCACCACTCTCGTCCTTGTCCTAGACATCGTTGTCAATTGGCATGGTAGAAGCCGATCACGTGAGGTCACCACCGACCTAAGAAGGCCGGTGCGAGAACACCCCGTTCGGGCCACCCGGCGGGGCCCCGGAGACACCGAGGGGAGCGGCAACACCCTCGGAGACCTGCGAATTCCCGATGTGGTGACGGTCATGAACGGGCTGTCACACACCCGTCCGGGCGTTAAAATAACGTCAAGGTGCGCCGGGAAGTCTGGTCGGCAACAGTGCGAGTCGTTGCCGAAAGACCCCGGAGGATGCCCGTGACCGCTGCCAGACTGCGCCGTCCGGCGCAGGCCGTGAGCGAGTTCGCCCGTTACCTGCGCACCGAGACCACCGGCGGGATCATCCTGCTCGTGGCCACCGCGATCGCCCTGCTCTGGGCGAACTCGCCGCTCAAGGACAGCTATCACGCGCTCCGCGACTTCCGGGTCGGTCCCGAGTTCCTGCACCTGAACCTGAGCATCGGCGACTGGGCCAAGGACGGCCTGCTCGCGCTGTTCTTCTTCGTCGCCGGCCTCGAACTCAAGCGCGAACTCGTCATCGGCGAGCTGTCGCGGTTCAAGCAGGCGGTGCTTCCCGTGGTGGCGGCGATCGGCGGCATGGTCGTGCCCGCCGTGGTCGCGCTCACGATCGGCTGGGGCACCCCCGGCATGGACAAGGCGTGGGCGATCCCGGTCGCCACGGACATCGCGTTCGCGCTGGGCGTGCTCGCGCTGACCGCGTCGAACCTGCCGAGCTCCGCGCGGGTCTTCCTGCTCTCGCTCGCGGTGGTGGACGACCTGGGCGCGATCATCGTCATCGCCGTCCTGTTCACCACCGGCTTCAACCTCACCGCCGCGGCCGTCGCCGTCGCCGCGCTGGCGTTGTACGCGTGGTTGCAGCACAAGCGGGTCCGCACCGCCTGGCTGTACGTCCCGCTGGCGCTGATCACCTGGGTCGCCGTGCACACCGCCGGGATCCACGCGACCATCGCGGGCGTCGCGCTCGGCCTGCTCACCCGCGTCCGCCCTGACGAGGGCGAGGCGGAGGCACCCGCGCTGCGGCTCGAACACCGCCTCCAGCCGTGGTCGGCCGCCGTCGCCGTCCCGGTGTTCGCGTTGTTCGCCGCTGGCATCACGGTCAACGCCGACGCGCTGAGCGCGGTGTTCACCACGGCCCTGCCGCTGGCGGTGCTGGGCGGGCTGCTCGCCGGGAAGGTCGTCGGCATCCTCGGCGCGAGCATGGCCGCCGTCCGGTTCGGACTCGCCGAGAAACCCCGCGGCATGGGCTGGCGCGACCTCGGCGCGTTGTCACTGCTCGGCGGCGTCGGCTTCACGGTGAGCCTGCTGATCGCCGAGCTCGCGCTGCCCGGCGAGACGAGTGAACTGGCCAAGGCCGCGGTGCTGATCGCGTCCGCGATCGCGTCGCTGGCGGCCGCCACGCTCCTCCTTCGCCGCAACCGCGTACACGCGAATACGGATTGAGCGGCGACACTCCTGCTGGTCCGTCGCGCCCGTGATGGGCGCACGTGGCACGATGACCATCGTGAGCAGCCCCAAACACGAACGCACCGGCCCCGACGGCGTGGGGGCCGTGCCCTACCTCCCCCTGTCCAGCGCGGACGAGGCCGACGGCGAACAGTCCATCGGCAAGCTTGTCGGCGACGCCACCCAGCACCTTTCGACCCTGGTCAGGGCCGAGGTCGAGCTGGCGAAGGCGGAGATCACCGGCGAGGTGAAGAAGGGCCTCAAGGGCACGATCTTCTTCCTCGTCGCGCTGGTCGTCGCGCTGTACAGCTCGTTCTTCTTCTTTTTCTTCCTCGGAGAGCTGCTCTCCGAGTGGCTGCAACGGTGGGCCGCGTTCGGCATCGTGTTCCTGCTGATGCTGCTCTCCGCCGCGGCCGCCGGGTTCCTCGGCTATCGCAAGATGAAGAAGATCAAGGCGCCCGAGCGGACGATCAACAGCGTCAAGGAAACCGCCGCGGCGTTCACCCCGCGCCAGGAGCCCGAGGGCGTGGACGGCGACCTGACGACCGCTCCCCGGCCCTGAGCGCACCCCGTTCCGAAGACGACAAGGTGCAGGCGACGCCCGATCCTTCGATCGTCCGGATCGACGGCCCGTGGGCGCACCGCGACGTCTCCGCGAACGGCATCCTGCTGCATGTCGCCGAGCTCGGGGACGGCCCGCTGGTGGTGCTGCTGCACGGGTTCGCCGAGTTCTGGTGGACCTGGCACCACCAGCTCGTCGCGCTCGCCGACGCCGGATTCCGCGCGGTGGCGGTGGATCTGCGCGGGTACGGGGATTCCGACAAGCCGCCGCGCGGCTACGACGCCTGGACGCTGGCCGGCGACGTCGGCGGTCTGATCAAGGCGCTGGGGGCGCGCAAGGCCCATCTCGCCGGGCATGCCTGGGGCGGCATGCTCGCGTGGAGTGTGGCCGCGCTGCATCCCCGGCTGGTGTCCTCGGTGACGGCGATCGGTGCCGCGCACCCGCTCGCGCTGCGTTCGGCGGTGAGCCGGACGGCGTGGCTGCGCCGCGGCAGCCAGACCCGCGCGCTGGGACACCTGTTCCGTTTCCAGATACCGATGGCTCCGGAACGCAGGCTCGTCGAGGACGACGCCGGCGCCGTCGAGGAGCTGTTCCGCGCGTGGGCCGGTCCGGCGTGGCGCGAGTCGGCGGATTTCCGGGACAGCGCAAGGACGTTCCGGCAGGCGATGCTCGTGCCCGGCGTCGCGCACAGCGCGCTGGAGTACTACCGCTGGGCCTTCCGCGCGCAGTTCCGCGGCGAGGGCAGGCGGTTCACCGACGCCGTCGGCTCCCGCATCACCGCGCCGGTGCTCCAACTGCACGGCGAGGCCGACACGTGCATCCTCCCGGACACCGCGCGGACCTCGGTGCGCTGGGCGGGGCCGCACAGCGCACCGCGGATCTGGCCGGGCATCGGGCACTTCCCGCATCTCGAAGTCCCGGAGCGCACCAGCCATGCACTCGTGGAGTTCCTGAAGACGCAGGGGAATCAGGCCAGCTCGAAGTAGTCGCACCCGCCGGTGAGCAGCGCGATCAGCGACTTCTCCAGCAGCGACATGACGTCCGACCGCAGCAGGTTCCGTGCCTCGTCGAGGGTGACGAACGCGAGGTCCTCGATGCCCTCGCTCACCGGCCGCACCGTGTCCGCCCGCCCGGCCTCCAGGCTGCCCGCGTCGAACACGAACATGAGCTGCCCGGCCCAGCTCTCGTGCGGGCCGACCCATTCCAGCACCAGCAGCCGTCCCGGTGTGACGGCGAGCCCCAGTTTGTCGGAGAGCCTGCGCCGCGCGGCGCTCCGCGGCGACTCCGCGGGCCCGACCACGCCGCCCGGCAGGTCCCAGAACGCCTTGAGCGCCGGTTTGACCAGCAGGAGCCTGCCGTCCTCGTCGCGGAGCAGGACGTCGGCGGACACGGGTTTACGCACCTGTTCCACGCAGGCCTCGGCACTCGTCTCCCGGTGTCGGGGCTCATCACTGCGACGGGGCACGGGTCTCCTTCGGGTCGGGACCCCATTGTGCCCGCGCCACGGCCCGCCGCGCCGCCCCAGTTTTGGTGCGTTATCGGTACAGGATCAGGACAACCCCGACGGATTCAGGCCTCCGGGCCGCTCAGTCGATCCAATACCGCCGCTTGGCGGGCCGTCCGGGCTCCGTCGGCACGACGTTGTCCAGCCTGCCGCCGTTGGCCTCGATGACCGCGGCCGACCCGGCGTTGTCCTCGTCGCAGGTCACGAGAACTCGCCCCACGCCGACGGATCTGGCGATGACGAGGCTCTGCCGGAGGATTTCGGTCGCGTAGCCCCGGCGCCGGTACGGCGCGAGCACGCCGTAGCCGATATGCCCCTCGAACCGCTCGAGGTAGTCGTTGAGGACATGCCGGACCGACGTCCTCCCCACGACGCGGCCACCGACCTCGGCGACGAGGAACGTGGCCGGCACGATGCCCGGCGGCAGCTGCCTGCCGATCCGTTCGTCGCCGAGCCGCTCCAGGTACGCGCTCCACGACGTTCCTTCGTCGAAGGCCCAACCGAATTCGAACCCTTCGGGAAGCATCGCGCGATGCGCGGCCCGGAACGCATCCTCGTCCTCGAGGCGAAGCGGCCGGAGTCGCAGGCTCGTACTGGCGGTCACTGGCTCAGCGTAGGGACCGAAACACGTTCTGCCACGCGAATATTCAGGAGGCGCAGCGGCCGGTGGCGACGCCCTCCGTCTGCGAGGGCGCGGCGTCGACCTCGGCCCGGACCTGCTCCGCGGTCAGCGTGAACCCGGTTTCCGGGTCGTCCACCGCGGCGCCGAACACGACCCCGATGACCTGACCGCCCGGCGTGATCATCGGCCCGCCGGAGTTCCCGCTGCGGACCGGTGCCCGCACGGTGAACACGTCCCGCTGCACGGTGTTCGCCTCGTAGATGTCCGGCCCGCGCAGGTTGATCCGGCCGCGGATCCGCGCCGGGGTCGCCTTGTACGGACCGTCGAGCGGATAGCCGAGGATGATCGCGTTGTCGCCCGCCTTCGCCGTTTCCGGCGCGAATTCCAGTGCCGGCGCCCGCAGCCGCGGGACCGCCAGCACCGCGATGTCGACCTCCGGGTTGAAGTACACGACCTGCGCCCGGAACTCGCCCGAGGTGCTCTCGATCGCGACCTGGTCGGTACCGGCGACGACGTGCGCGTTGGTCATGACGCGCTGCGGGGAGATCACGAACCCGCTGCCCTCCAGCGAACGCGAGCACGACGGCGCGTTGCCGCGGATCTTCACGACGCTGCCGTGCACGTCCGTCACGACCCTGCTGGCCTGCAGCGCCGTGTCGGGCGGGCCGGTGTCGGCCGACGGCGCCTTCTGGAACGGATCCATGGCGGCGGGGAAACCGGAGGCGTCGAGCAGCTTCCGCAGTTCGCTCGGCAGGCCCTGCGCGGCGTCCGGCATGGCGTCGTTGACGCCGCCGAGCACCGTGGAACCGTTGATCGCCTTGGCAAGCCCGGGAATCGGCACGCTGGTCAGCGGGGTCGCGATCAGCCAGGCGACCACGAACACCACGGCGGCCTGCACGATGGCGCCGAGTGTTTTGTCCACTCCGGACAGTCGATCCGGGTTGACCTTCTGCCGGATCTTCCTGCCGACCCACACCCCGATGCCCTCGCCGAGCGCGATCAGGAAGACCACCGTGGCGAACGCGAACGCCACCTTCGCCACCGGGTTCTCGAACAGGCCGACGATGACCGGGGCGAGCTTGAGCCCGCCGATCGCGCCCAGCACCACGCCGATGAGCGACGGCACCGCGATGATCACGCCCTGGAACGCGCCGGACACCGCTGCCAGCAGTGCCAGCACGAGCACCAGCACATCGACCCAGTTCACGGCTTACTCCTCGCCAGTCACGCCTCGACCGTCCGCCGCGGCGACGCGCGCCCGGTATTCGGCCAACGCTACGTCAAGGTCCCGCACGTCGCCGGGATCCCACTCCCGCTCCCAGCCGCCGAGTCCGAGCAGCACGGACAGCAGGCCGGCGGTGAATCCCCAGACGAACAATCCGTCGACCTCGAACGCGGGTCCCTTCCACGACGCGCCCGGCTTGCGCACCATGAACCGGTTCGCCGGATCGGCGAGATCGGCCAGCGCGACCCTGGCCACCGATGCCGTCTCCGCGGGATCGACCGCGTGGACGGGCGAAGGAGTTTCCCAATGCGCGAGCACCGGCGTCACGGCGAAGCGCGACACCGGGACGTACAGCTCTGGCAGCACCGCGATGGGACGAACGCCCGACGGCACGACGCCGGTCTCTTCCTCCGCCTCGCGCAGCGCCGTCCCGACCGGGCCGTCGTCGCCCTCCTCGGCCCCGCCGCCGGGAAAGGCGACCTGGCCGGCGTGCGAGCCGAGCGTGTCGGCCCGGCGCAGCAACAGGACGTCCGGCCCCTCGTCCCGCTCCCCGAACAGGATCAGCACGGCCGCCGACCGGGTGTAGCGGTCGTCGGGCGGGTTGAACCGGGTGAACGTCCGCGAGTCGACCTCGCCACTCACCTTGACCAGGGGACGAAGCCATTCCGGGACCGAGTCGGGCTCCACGAGCGGGCCGATCATGGGGCCCCTGCTGTTGTGGCTTCGATGGCTGCACGCACCTCGCCAGTGTCCAGGAACACGCGTGGGTTCGCGATGAACCGGACCTGCCCACTCGCGGTCACCAGGTAGGACGCGGGCAGTGACGAAGGCAGTTTGAGCGCCTCGCGGACCGGACCGGTCTGCCCCGGCCCGTCGTAGACCGACGGCAGGTGGACGCCGAGCTGGGCGAGCAGGCCGAGTCCGTCCTCGGCAGGGCTCGCCACCTGGACGCCGAGCACCTTCACCGCGCCGGGCTGACGCGCGTAGTCCTGGAGCACGGGCAGCTCCGTCCGGCACGGCTGACACCACGACGCCCAGACGTTGACCAGCACCGGACCGCCGGAAAGCGCTTGCCCGAGGTCGACCTTGGCGCCGTCACCGAGACACTCTGCCAAGACTCCGCGCAGTGCTTCGACTTCGCCGCCCGAAGGGCTCGGACAGGGCGTGAGCGCGGCCTTCGCACGCGCGTCGGCGAGTCCGGGCGAGGGCGGAGCCTGCTTCGAATCACCGCCCTTGGGCAACAGCGCGACCAGCAACGCGACGGCGAGCACCGCCACCACGAGCGCCCACTTGGTGACCTTGGTCACTGGGGCGCCGCGAGCGCCAGGATGTGCTCGCGCTCCTCACCCTTGACGAGTTTGGCGGCCTCTTCGAACCCGGTCGGCCCGGTGCCGTACGCGGGGCAGTCCTTGGCCAGCGGGCACGCGCCGCACGCCGGTTTGCGGGAGTGGCACACGCGGCGGCCGTGGAAGATCACCCGGTGCGAGAGCATCGTCCACTCCTTGCGGGGGATCAGCTCGCCGACGGCGTGCTCGACCTTGACCGGGTCCTCCTCGGTCGTCCAGCCCCAGCGGCGGACGAGCCGCCCGAAGTGGGTGTCCACCGTGATGCCGGGGACGTCGAAGGCGTTGCCCAGCACGACGTTCGCGGTCTTGCGGCCGACGCCGGGCAGCGTGACGAGGTCCTCGAGCTTGCCGGGTACCTCGCCGTCGAACCGCTCCACCAGCGCCGCGCCCAGCCCCATCACGGAATTCGCCTTGGCCCGGTAGAAGCCGGTCGAGCGGAGGTACTCCTCCAGCTCGGTGCGGTCGGCACCGGCGTAGTCCGCCGCCGTGCGGTAGCGCTTGAAGAGCGCGGGGGTGACCATGTTCACCCGGACGTCGGTGGTCTGCGCGGAAAGCACGACGGCGACCAGCAGTTCCAGCGGCGTGGTGAAGTCCAGCTCGCAATGAGCGCCCGGATACACCTCGTCGAGGCAACGCTTCATGCGCCGCGCGCGTCTCACCAAAGCAAGCCGGCTCTCGCTGGCGTGGCCCTTGCGGGGTGCGTTAGTGGCGGCAGGAGGCACCCCGATAGCCTACGGGCGTCGTCGGACGAGCCGATGGGAGCACCCACCCGGTGGACGGCCGACACGCCAGAACACCACCTCGGCGCAGTTCAGGTCGCCATGAGCGAGGATCTGGAGTCAATGCCTAGCTTTGCCATCAAGTCACGCCTAGTCACCGAGCGTAGTGGACGTCTGTCATGACCGTCTGGTTCGTCATCCTGGTGCCCCTGGTGATCATGTTCTTCGCCCTGTTCATGGAGCGGGTGGAGAGCAGGCTCAAGCACGTCGCGGTGCAGGAGAACGAGGTCGAGGAGTTCCTCGAGCAGGCACAGCCCAACGAGGTCAGGGCCCTGTACGGGCACGGAATCGGCCGCGCGCTGGAGCTGTTCCGGCTGCGGCGGCTCGGCGGGAGGGCGGCCAGGCTACGCGCGCGACGCGTGCGGAGTTAGGCTCCAGTGTCGAGCGAGATCGTTTCCGGCCGGCGCGCGTCGCGCGGCGCGCCCGAGAGGCGATCTCGCGAGCACACCCTAGACTGACGCGAAAGTGATTGGCGACACGTTTCCCGGTTACCGGGAGGCGGGTCGTTTCTCGATGAGGAGGCACCCGAGGTGGACGAAACCCTGGCCCGTGCGGGCATTTTCCAGGGGGTGGAGCCCGCGGCCGCTGAGGCACTGGCCCAGACCCTGGAATCCGTGGAGTTCCCTCGTGGCCACGTCATCTTCAACGAGGGCGAACCCGGCGACAAGCTGTACATCATCCAGTCCGGCAAGGTGAAGATCGGCCGCAAGTCGCCCGACGGCCGCGAGAACCTGCTCGGGATCTTCGGCCCCTCGGACATGTTCGGCGAACTGTCCATTTTCGACCCCGGCCCGCGGACGTCCAGCGCGACGACGGTGACCGAGGTGCGCGCGGTGACGATGGACCGCCCGGCACTGCGCCAGTGGATCTCGACCCGGCCGGAGATCGCCGAACAGCTGCTGCGCGTGGTCGCGCGCCGGCTGCGCCGGACCAACAACATGGTCGCCGAGCTGATCTTCACCGACGTCCCCGGCCGCGTGGCGCGGGCGCTGCTGCAGCTGGCGCAGCGCTTCGGCAGCCAGGAGGCAGGCCTGCTGCGGGTCACGCACGACCTGACGCAGGAGGAGATCGCCCAGTACGTCGGCGCCTCGCGCGAGACCGTCAACAAGGCGCTCGCCGACTTCGCGCACCGCGGCTGGCTGCGACTGGAAGGCAAGAGCGTCCTGATCCTGGACCCGGAGCGCCT
This sequence comes from Amycolatopsis sp. NPDC059021, assembly GCF_042739895.1. Lineage (NCBI taxonomy): Bacteria > Bacillati > Actinomycetota > Actinomycetes > Pseudonocardiales > Pseudonocardiaceae > Amycolatopsis > Amycolatopsis sp. NPDC059021. Next base: position 50,258 of record NZ_JBHYIQ010000016.1, on the reverse strand, counting down.
CGCCCGCCGCGCCCGCTAGATACGAAGTTCGTGGGAGAGCCCTGTTTGCGGAAAGCGCAAACGGGGCTCTCTTCGTAGTGTCTCCTGGGGGTCGAACCCCCAGACCCCCGCCAAGGGGCTCCGCCCCCTGGACCCCCGCGCTGTGGTCACCTTGTTCGTGTACAGCGTCGGCTACTGCGTTCAGCCCATGTTGGTCGGCTGTTCACCACGTCAGGGCTACCCCGCAGGGGTGAAGACCAGGAGACTGGCTGCGCCACGCGACCCGACGAGCGTGGCCGCACCAAAACAAAGAGCCGGGCGCCACCCCCGACGTGGCGCACCGGCTCTTTGCTTGCGCGGACCATCCCCCGACGATTCGCGCTCCCCGCCCTCCGGATCAGGCCCCGACCCATATGCCGGAGGGAGCTGGGTGATTGTGTTGAGTTGTACAACCATCGCTGGCCCATACCCACGAATTCAAGGCCATTCACTCTCAAGGACGCTGACTCCCCGGTTTCGTTGCGCGAGTTCACGGAGAATCCACATAGCGTTACCGGATCGAGACCTGATCGAGGTGCCCGAGAGTTCCTGCGTCAAGCTTGACAGTGACGAAGGTGACCGTCAAACAACTGGTACTGGCGTACCAGTCCACTGCATACTGGTACATGTGTCCCAGTCTGTGTCCGCTCGCCAAGAACACACCTCCTCCCTCGCCGACTACCGCACCGCGCTGACCACGCCCGGCTCCCGCGCCGCCGCCGCGGCGTCCGTGCTCGCGCGCCTGCCGATCGCGATGATCGGCATCTCCGCCATGCTCTACGTCCAGCGGGAGACCGGTTCGTTCGCCGCGGCGGGAGTCGTGTCGGCCAGCCTGCTCGCGGGCGTCTCGCTGGGCGCGGTGGGCCAGGGCAGGCTCATCGACCGCTTCGGCCCGACCCGGCCGTTGCTGCTGACGACGCTGCTCTTCGCGCTGGCCACGACCGGACTGGTCTTCGCCATCGAGGCACACGCGCCGACGGCGGCCCTGATCACGCTGGCCGCCGCGAGCGGCCTCACTCAGCCGACCGTGGGCTCGGCGTCCCGGGCGCTGTGGACCCGGCTACTGCCGCCCGGCGGTGCCCGCAACGCCGCGTTCTCCTACGAAGCGATCAGCATGGAGGTCTTCTTCATCCTCGGTCCCGGTTTCGCCGGGCTGCTGATCGCCGCGCCGTGGGCGGGCACGGGCATCGTGACCGGGACGATCGCCATGATCATCGGTGCGACGACGTTCGCGCTGACCCCGGCCGTGCGGGCCTGGGGCCCGTCGGGCAATCCGGCCGGACGGCTGCTCGGCGCGCTGGAGAGCCCGGGGATGCGCACGCTCGCGCTGGCCGCGCTGGGCTTCGGCGCGGTGATCGGCTTCGTCGAGGTCGCGGTGCCCGCGGCGGCGACCGAGGCCGGACACGCTTCGATCGGCGGCGTGCTGCTGTCGGCCTGGTCGCTGAGCTCGGTCGCCTTCGGTGTCGTCTACAGCCTGCGGCCGTGGCCGAGGAAGCTGGGGCTGCGACTGCCGGTGCTGCTCGGCGGCTTCGGCGCGCTGGTCGCGTTGCTGGCGCTGCCGTCGTCGCTGTGGGGACTGGCCGTGACGATGCTGCTGGCCGGCGCCATGATCACGCCGCAGTCGACCACCCACTCCGCGACGATCGAACTCGTCGCGCCTGAGGGCACCGCGGCCGAGGCGTTCGGCTGGGTGCTCACCTCGGTGACGCTGGGGCTCGCGGCGGGCCAGTCGATCAGCGGTTCACTGGTCGAACACGTCGGCACCTGGGCGGCGTTCGTGGCGGCGGCATGCGTCGGCGTCGCGATCGGGGCGGTCCTGTGGCTGCTGCGCGGCACGGTCCGCCCGCCCCGCGCCCGCTCGGCGAAGCTCGCGACGGCTGAACTTGTCGGTGCTGCCCGCTAGCCCTCACCGCACCCTCCCGCGCTGAAACGAGAGCAAAGGTCCCTTGCTCACTCTCCCGCGAGTCCAGCAGTACCCATAAGGCCACCTTATGGGCGTCTGACGCCCATAAGGTGGCCTTAACAGCAAACGTGCGTGCCCGAACCTCAGGCGGCCTCGGCGGCGCGGACCGCGGCTTCGATCTCGGCGAAGCTCGGATTGACCAACGCGGTCGAGCCGATGATCACCGTGGGCACGACCTCGTTCCCGTCCGCCACCGCGCGGACCCTGGCGGCCGCGTCCGGATCCTCCCAGATGTTGAACTCGCGGATGTTCAGGTCGCTGGCCCGCAGCGGACGCTCCAGCGCCATGCAGAAGGGGCAGCCCGGCCGCCAGTAGTACTCGACCTCGACGTCACTCACTCGCCAACCTCCGTAGGCTCCGAACGCAGATAGTCCAGCTGCGCCTGCACGCTCAGCTCCGCGGGCGCCCACAACGCGCGGTCGACGTCGGCGTAGACGACTTCGACCACCTGGCGCGGCGTCGCGTCCGCACCGAGCACCCGCAGGGCGGAACGCACCTGCTCCAGCCGCTGTTCCCGATGCGCAAGGTACGCACGCGCGGTCGAGGCCAGATCGGGGAGCTCGGGGCCGTGCCCCGGCAGGCCCAGCGTGGCCGGGGGCAGCTCGACCAGTTTGCGCAGCGAGCGCAGGTAGTCGCCGAGGTCGTGCAGCACGGTCGTGCCGCGGCCGAGGATCGTGTCCCCGGTCAGGATCTGGCCGTCCATGCGCAGCGACACCGAGTCGTCGGTGTGACCCGGCGTGTGCACGACGCCGATCTCCAGCCCGGCCGCCGCGACGGTCTCACCGTCCACAAGGGACTCTCCACCGAGGCACAGCGACGGGTCGAAGGCCCGCACCGGAGCGCCGACCCGCTCGGCGAACCACGGCGCGCCCTCGGCGTGGTCGGGATGGTGGTGGGTGAGCAGCACCAGTTCGACCGCCCCGGCGTCCGCGAGCAGTTCGAGATGTTCGAGATCCCGGTAGCCGGGGTCGACCACGACCGCGGCCTTCGCGCCCGGCGCGCGCAGTACCCAGCTGTTGGTGCCTTCCAGCGTCATCGACGAGGGGTTGTTCTCCAGCAGCACCGACGCCGACTCGGAAACCTGGCGCAGCACGCCGTACGCGGGGGCACTCACACTTCCTCCAACACGACACGGACCTTGTCGCCCTCGCGGACCAAGGTCGGGGCGATCCGGGTGATGGTGCGCTCGGCCGCAAGCGCTTCCTCGGCGGTGTCGAACGTGGTCAGCTCGTTGAGCGTCACCCAGGTCGGCGGCATCAGCGTGCGCTTGCCCGCCCTGGCGTCTTCGAGAGCTTCGCCGGGACGCTGCCAGCCCGAGCTCGACGCCTCCGACGTCGCCCCGTCCGCTTCCTGCCCCTCGGGCAGCTTCGCGATGAAGAACCGGGTGTCGTAGCGACGCGGCTCAGCGGCGGGCGTGACCCAGTGCGCCCACGGCCGGACCAGATCGGCCCGCAGCGTCAGCCCCGCACCGGACAGGAATTCCGCGAGCGAAACCTTGCGCGCCAGCAGATCCTGCCGGGCTTCGGCGAACGGTGTGACGTCGGTCACCGGGGCGTCGGCGGTCCCAGCCAATAGGACGCCGCACTCCTCGAACGTCTCTCGCACCGCCGCGCACACCAGCGCGCAGGCGCCGTCCTCGGTGGCGCCGAACAACTCGCCCCACCAGGCCGCGTCCGGACCGGCCCAGCGCACGGACGCGTCGGCGTCGCGGGGATCGACCCCACCGCCGGGGAACACGGTCATGCCCGCGGCGAAGGCCATGCCCCGGACCCGGTGCTGGAGAAAGACCTCGAGGCCGGCGTCCCCGTCACGCAGAAGGATCACCGTGGCGGAGTCCTTCGGCGTGACGGGCGGACCGTCCGCGTTGGCCCGGGTACCGACCCCGGCGCCGACCGGGATGTCGAAGATCAGCTCGTCAGGAGAATCAGGCACCCCGGCAACATACCTTTGGATTTCGCTGGTGGATCAAGCGTTCCAGCGATCTCCGCCACTCCGCGAGGCGCCGTTGAGCCGGATCTTCGCCGCTTCGGCGCGCTCCCGCTCGGCCAGCTCGGCGTGCAGCTCACGCAGCAACGCCCGGTCACGTTCGCTCAGGCTCGGATCGTCGAGATCCAGCGCGGGCAGCTCGACGACCTCGTGCATGCTCGGCTTGCCCGCGGCGATCTCGCGGCCCTTCTCCGGGTCCTCGGCCAGCGCCCGGCGCAGCTGCGCCACCTCCGCCGAAGTCAGGTCCGAGGTGCGCTCGGCCCGCGTCTCCGACCGCGACTTGCGTGCCGGCTGCTCAGCGGGTGCGGGTGCGGCAGGCGGAGCCGTCGGCTGCGGCGGTGACGCCTGGACGATCGGCACCACCGGGGCCGACGCCGACGTCGGTTCCGGCGCCGGAGTGCGGATGCCGTGCCTGCTCGGGGTCTCCGCCACCGGCTCGGGAGCCGGCACCGGGGCGGGCGGCGGCGTCGGCGCGACCGGCTCAGGCCGGTAGCTCGGCGCCTGCGTGCTGCCCGCCACCCAGACCGGGGTGGCCGCGGCACCCGCGGACTGGTGATACGCCGAGCGCGCGACGCCGGGGCCGCTGACCTCGACGACCGAACGCAGACCCGCGCGGCGCAGCGCGGAGTCGACGCGGAACGCCACCGCGGGCGGGTTGCCCTCGGGGCCCAGCTCCACGAGCACCACCCGCTGCGGCAACGCGCCCGGCACACTGCCCGCCGGGGTGATGCGCCACACCGCGTGCACGGAACGGACGTCCGGGAGCACCTGCAGGGTCCGGTCGAGCGCCTCGGCGAGCCCGAACTCCGGCTGGTTCTCCCCGCTGAACCGGTGGCTGTGCACCTGTTCGGCTTCGTCGACGAGCAGGTCGTTCGCGAGTGTCGCGTCCGAACGGCTCATCTCCAGCACGAGCGCCAGCTCGCGCTGTTCGGCCGAACTCACCGTGATCTTCCCGGCGATCAGGGTGCCGGTGGTGAGCTCGACGGCTTCGTCGATGTGGGCATGGGCGATCAGTTCACGCGCTTCGGTCAGCGCGCTGTCGTCGATCCGGCCGGCCAGTGCCAGCAGCAGATTGTGCAGACGCAGCGGTACCGAAAACCCGTCCATCGGCGGGGCGTCGTGGACCTCCACCATGTGCTTGCTCCCTCCCAGCTCGCTGGCGGAGCGAGCGCTATGCGGCTACCAGACGATTCCCGGTGCCCACGGCACCGAGACACACCAGCTCGGAACTCGCGAGCGCTGCCCGGTGGTATCCGGGCAGGTCGAAGCGCGGCGGGATGACCTCGACGCTGGGCTCTTCGTCGCCCAGCACCCGCAGCACCCGCTGCAGCTCGCCGGTCAGCCTCGGCAGGCCGGACAACGCCGTGACCAGCAGCACGCGCTTGGTCCCGGTCTCGCCGACCACGTCGAGGTGACGCCAGCTCTGTCGCACTTCACCCACGTCCGGGCGACCACGCAACGTTGCGTGCATCAAAACGGACACGGAATCGACAGAGTTCACCCATTCGGGCGCACTCTGCGTGAATGTGTACCGGGTCTCGGTGACGTCGTCTACCCCCAGTGTGGAACTCACCTGGTGCCAGTCGGCGCCGTGCGGAATGAGGCCCGCGACGAGCAGGCGGTACTCGGTTTGATCAAGGTCAATCCTGTGCTTTAGCAAAGACCTCGGGAGTGTCCTGGCGAGCGTGCCCATCGCACCCTCGCCCAGCCAGTCCCGGAACCGCCAGAGCAGCTGGTCGGGCAGCCGCCCGGCCAGCCGGAGCAGCAGTTCGTGGGTGGCCTGTTCGATGTCGGGGTCCATCACCGCACCTCCACGATCAGTTCGATCTCGACCGGCGAGCCGATCGGCAGCTCCGCGACGCCGACGGCCGAGCGCGCGTGGATACCCGCCTCGCCGAACACCTCGCCCAGCAGCTCGGACGCGCCGTTGATCACCGCGGGCTGGCCGGTGAAGCCCTCCGCGGAAGCGACGAAGCCGACGACCTTGACGACCCGGACGATCTCGTCGACGCCGACGAGCGCGTGCACCGCGGCGAGCGCGTTGAGCACGGACGTGCGGGCGTGTTGTTTCGCCTCTTCGGGGCTGACCTCCGCGCCGACCTTGCCCGTCGCGGCGAGGACGCCGTCGACGAAGGGCAGCTGGCCGGAGGTGTAGACGTGCGAACCGCTGCGCACGGCGGGCACGTAGGCCGCCAGCGGCGCGGCCACACCGGGCAGTTCGATACCGAGCTCGGCTAGCCGATCGCTCCAGGTCATCGAGGGTTTCCCCTTAGCTCTTGGCTCGTTTGAGATACGCGACGTGCTGCTCGCCCGTCGGGTTCGGCAGCACGGTGACCAGCTCCCAGCCGTCCTCGCCCCACTGGTCGAGGATCTGCTTCGTCGCGTGGATCAGGAGCGGGACGGTCGCGTACTCCCATTTGGTGGCGCTCATAGCCGGGGAGCGTAGCCAAGCGGGCAAGCCCCGCGGGGGCGTGTCCGGAAAACCGCCGTGCGTGACCGGCTCGCGACTCGCCGAAACCGGCGCACTTGTGGTTCACTTCACACCTACTCACGAGTAGATAGGACGTGACCATGCGGACAACGAAGTCCCTCGCCGCCGCCATCCTGGCCGCGGTCCTCGCGCTGATCTTCGCCCCCGCCGCCAGTGCGTCGAGCGACCTTCCCGTGCCGTGGACCGCCGCCGACGCCGTCGCGGCCCAGCTGCGCAACCCGGACGGTTCACCGCCCGGCGCCAACGACTTCTCGTGCAAGCCGAGCGCGGCGCACCCGCGCCCGGTCGTCATGCTGCACGGGCTCAGTGCCAACCAGACCGTCAACTGGAACACCTACAGCCCGCTGCTGAAGAACAACGGGTACTGCGTGTTTTCCCTCACCTACGGCAAAAACGGCCTCGGACTGCCGATCTACCAGCCGGGCGGGCTCAACCCGATGGAGGAATCCGCGCGGCAGATCTCGGCGTTCACCGACAAGGTGCTCGCCGCCACCGGGGCGTCCAAGGTGGACATCCTCGGTCATTCCGAGGGCACGCTGATGCCTTCCTACTACGTGAAGTTCCTCGGCGGCTCGTCCAAAGTGGACAAGTACGTGAGCCTGACCCCGCTGTGGGAGGGCACCACGCTGTACGGCCTTTCCCAGCTCTACCAGGCGGGACAGCTGATCGGGCTGAGCCAGCTCATCAACGGCGTGCTGAGCCCGGCGTGCGGATCGTGCACGCAGTTCCTGTCCGGTTCGGACTTCCTGAAGAAGCTGCACAGCGGCAACGGGGTCTTCCAGCCCGGCGTGAGCTACACGAACATCCTCACGCGCTACGACGAGCTCGTCATTCCCTATACGAGCGGCCTCGGCTCCGGTCCGAACGTGCGCAACATCGTCCTGCAGGACACCTGCGCGCTCGACACCGCCGAGCATCTCGGGCTGGCCTTCGACCGCAACGCCGCGGGCCACATCCTCAACGCCCTCGACCCGGCGCACGCCCAGCCCGTGCCCTGCCACCCCGCGTCCATCTTCGGCAGCTGACGTGCCGTGAAGGCCTCCTTCACAGCGCTCAACGCCGTGAAGGGGGCCTTCCCGGACCGCTAACGTTGACCCCGTGGAGACCTGGCGGATCGTCGCGACGGTGCTGCTGGCCGCGGCCGGGCTGCCGCTCGTGCTGGCCGTGATGGCGAAGACCAGGGACCGGACGAACAGTTCCGGCCAGGTCGCGCTGTCGGGCGTCGTCACACTGACCGTGCTCGCGGTGCTGGCTGTGCTGATGCTCACGGTGCTGCCCGGGGTGGCGACCTGGGTAATCGTCGCCGTCGTGGCGGCAGCGGTCAGCGTCATGATGCTCGCGAGTTAACGCCTGTTTTAGGGTGATCCGGTGACAACTCCCACCACCGGCTGGTCCGACGAGCTTGCCCGAGCCCGGCTGCACTTCGTCACCGGCAAGGGCGGGACGGGCAAGACCACGCTCGCCGCCGCGCTGGGTCTCGCGCTGGCCCGCGAAGGCAGGCGTGTCCTGCTCATCGAGGTCGAAGGCCGCCAGGGCATCGCGCAGCTCTTCGACACCGAACCGCTGCCGTACGCCGAGCAGCGCATCGCCGCGGTCCCCGGCGGGGGCGAGCTGCGCGCGCTGCACATCGACGTCGAAGCGGCGCTGCTCGAGTACTTCGAGATGTTCTACAACCTGGGCTTCGCCGGCCGGACGCTGCGCCGGATGGGCGCGATCGAGTTCGCCACGACGCTCGCGCCGGGTCTCCGGGACGTCCTGCTCACCGGGAAGATCAAGGAGTGCGTCGGCCGCACCGAGTCCGACGGCCGCCACACCTACGACGCCGTCGTCGTCGACTCGCCGCCGACCGGCCGCGTGGTCAAATTCCTCGACGTCACCAAGGCATTGACCGATCTCGCCAAGACCGGCCCGATCCGCGGCCAGGCCGACGGCGTCGTCCGGCTGCTGCACTCCGGGGAGACCGCGGTGCACCTGGTCACCCTGCTGGAGGAGATGCCGGTCCGCGAGACCGTCGAGGCCGTCGCCGAACTCGACGGCGCCGACCTGCGTCCCGGCGCCGCGCTGGTGAACCGGGTCCGGCCGCCGCGGCTGCCCACGCGCTCGGTGACCGCCGCGGCCGACGGGCGGGTCGACGCCTCCCGCGTCCGCAGTGGACTCGCGTCGGCCGGGCTCAAGCTGCCCGACGAGACGCTGGACGCGCTGGTCGAGGAAACCGTGGAGCACGCCGTCCGGGTGGCCGCCGAACAACGCGCGCGCGAGCAGCTCGCCGAGGCCGACCTGCCGACGCTGGAGCTGCCGGAGATCAACGAGGGCATCGACGTCGCGGCGCTGTACGACCTGGCCGAGGCGCTGTATGACCAGGGAGTGCGCTGATATGACCGCGATCGACATCGACGCCCTGCTCGACGACCCGCAGAGCCGCGTGATCGTCTGCTGCGGCTCGGGTGGCGTCGGCAAGACGACCACCGCGGCCGCGCTCGCCCTGCGCGCGGCCGAACGCGGCCGCCAGACCGTGGTGCTCACGATCGACCCCGCGCGACGGCTCGCGCAGGCGCTCGGCCTGCGGGAACTCGGCAACCACCCGCGTCAGGTACAGGTCGCGGGGTTCGAGCCGAAGGGCGAGCTGTGGGCGATGATGCTCGACATGCGCCGCACCTTCGACGACATGGTGCGCAAGCACGCCGGCCCGGAACGCGCCGAGCAGCTGCTGCAGAACCCCTTCTACCAGACCATTTCCACGTCGTTCTCCGGCACGCAGGAGTACATGGCGATGGAGAAGCTCGGCCAGCTCGCGGCTACCGACGAATGGGACCTGATCATCGTCGACACCCCGCCGAGCCGGTCCGCGCTGGACTTCCTCGACGCGCCGACACGCCTTTCGAGCGCGCTCGACGGGCGGATGATCCGCCTGCTCACCGGGCCGGCGAAGGCGGGCGGCTGGGGCCTGCGCAAGGTGGTCAACGCCGGGTTCTCGATGTTCGCCAAGGCGGTGTCGACGATCATCGGCGGCCAGCTGCTCACCGACGCGTCGGCGTTCATGCAGGCCTTCGACACCATGTTCGGCGGCTTCCGCGAGCGTGCCCGCAAGACGGCTGAGCTGCTGCGCTCGGCCGGGACTTCGTTCCTGGTGGTGGCCGCGCCCGAGCCGGACGCGCTGCGTGAGGCGTCCTACTTCGTGGAGCGGCTGTCCGAGGAGTCGATGCCCTTGGCCGGACTGGTCGCGAACCGGACGCATCCGGTGCTCGCGCCGTTGTCCGGCACGGAGGCACTGGCCGCGGCGGAGTCGCTGCAGGAGGGCAACACGAGCGCGCCACTGGCGGAGGCCGTGCTGCGGCTGCACGCGGACCGCGTCGCGCTCGCCGACCGGGAGACCCGGCTGCTCGCGCGCTTCACCAAGGCGCATCCGGAGGTGCCGCTGGTGCGGGTGCCCGCGCTCGCCGGCGACGTCCACGACATCGAAGGCCTGCGGGACATCGGCGCCAAGCTGGCGGGCTGAAAACCGGGGTGCAGCTGTAACGCCACGCCTGGCGCGCGCCGATGTCCCCGGTGACGCGTCGGCGGCACGCCCCGGGTGGTGTGCCCGTCCGATCGCGCGCGCGAGCATGCCCTGGGCGACGCGCACGAGACGTCGAACGTCCCGGACGCGCCGTCCAGAGCTCGAAGAACGCGGCGCTACCGTGCCGTCAGCTCACGCCGACCCTGACCTCGGCCTCGCGCTTGGCCGCCTCCAGCAGGTCCGCCCAGCTGGCGACGTCCGGGCGGCGGCGCAACAGGGCACGCCGTTCCCGCTCGGTCATCCCGCCCCAGACCCCGAAGTTGATGCGGCCGTCGAGCGCCTCGGCGAGGCACTCGGTCCGGACCGGGCAGCCCATGCACACGGCCTTGGCCCGGTTCTGCTCGGCTCCCCGGACGAACAGGCCATCCGGATCGGCGTCCCGGCAGGACGCGTTGATTCGCCAGCTCTGCTGGCTGGTGCTGTCCATTTGACCCCCAGCTCCTCCCCTGGTGATCGACACACCGCGGTGGACGAAGCCCCTCGCTCCACCCCACGAGCGTGTCTCCCTCTGCTCACGTCGACTTCCGGCACCTCCCCGGCGCCGGGCCTCCGTTCGGCCGAGCGACCTCTTCCTCGCGCTCGGCCATCCGTCGGCATTCTTCGTAAGACGTTGACGGACTGTAGGGGCCCTCGGTTCCCCCCGCCAAGCCCTAGCTTGCCTCCCGCTACCAGATGTCACCTCACGGGGTCTGTTTTGTCACCGAGATCACACCTTGGCGGGTGTGAGGTCACAGCCCCACCACAAGCTCCGCGTACCCTGGCCCCGTGCGCAAAACGGATGGTCTTTTCAAGCTCCTCGGCCTCTGTCTGCTCGCGGGGGTGCTCGTCGCCGGGATCTTGTTCCCGGTCGTCGGTGCTGCCGGCGTCGTGTCGAACCAAGCCAGCGAAACAGTCGACAAGACCTCATCCGACCTCGCCGACATCCCGCCGCCGCTGGTCACGACGGTCACCGACTCGGCAGGCGCGCCGATCGCGTCGCTCTACAGCCAGTACCGGATCCCGGTCAAGACGGACCAGATCAACGACGCGATGAAGTGGGCGCTGATCTCGGTCGAGGACAAGCGCTTCTACGAGCATCACGGCGTCGACTGGAAGGGCACCCTGCGCGCCGCGGTGAGCAACGGCGCGGGCGGGGACACCCAGGGCGCCTCGACGCTGACCCAGCAGTACGTGAAGAACTACCTGATCAACGTGGTCAACCGGACCGACAAGATCGGGCAGGAGAAGGCGCAGGAGCAGTCCGTCGCGCGCAAGCTCAAGGAAGCCAGGATCGCGATCCAGCTGGAGACGAAGCTCTCCAAGGAGCAGGTCGTCGCGGGCTACCTGAACATCGTCGAGTTCTCCCGGCAGATCTACGGCGTAGGTGCCGCCGCGCAGGCGTACTTCGGTGTCCCGCCGGAGAAGCTGAGCGTGCCACAGGCCGCGCTGCTGGCGGGCATGGTGAACAACCCCATCGCGAACGACCCGTGGAACCACCCCGCCGCCGCCACCTCGCGCCGCAACCTCGTGCTCGACCGCATGGTGGAGAACCAGAAGCTCGCCAAGGCCGACGCCGACCGCTTCAAGGCCGAACCACTCGGCGTCAGCGGCGACGGGCCGCAGAAGCCCGCCGCCAACTGCATCGGCGCCGGGCCCGAGAACGGGTTCTTCTGCCAGTACGTCGAGGATTACCTGCGCCAGCAGACCGGGATGTCCAAGGACGAGCTGTACACCGGCGGCTACACCATCAAGTCCACGCTGGACAAAAGGGCCAACCACGAGGCCAAGTCCTCCGCGGAGGCCCAGGTCAAGAAGACCCAGAACAACGTCGCGAACACCTTGGCACTGGTGAAACCGGGTAAGAACCGCCACGAAGTCGTCGCGCTGGCGTCGAACCGTGACTACGGAACCGACCAGGCACAGGGCCAGACCACCTACGGCCTGCCCTACGACGTCGCCAACGTGACCGGTGCGGGATCGACATACAAGATCTTCACCGCGGCCGCCGCGATGGAACAAGGAAAGGTCGGGATCAACGACACGATCCAGACCCCGCAGAGTTACGCGTCCAAGGTCTTCATCGGCGGCGCGGCGAACTGCCCCAAGGTCGCCATCGGCACCACGGCGTATTGCCTGCAGAACTACGGCGAAAGCAATTACGGGCCGCAGATGTCGCTGCAACAGGCACTCGCCACCTCGCCGAACACCGGGTTCGTCATCCTCGAGGAAAAAACGGGGATGAAAGCCGTCACCGAGATGGCGAGCAGGCTCGGCATGCGCAACACGATGGCCTCCAACGCGGCCAATGGCGGCACGGTCGATCCCAAGTCCGAGAAGCCCGAGGAGAACCAGAACCAGCTGTCCTTCTACGGCCCCAAACCGAACTACGCCGGCGTCGGTTCGTTCACCCTCGGCGTCGGCCCGACCAGCAACCTCGAACTCGCCAACGTCGCCGCGACGATCATGAGCGGCGGGACCTGGTGCCCGCCGACGCCGATCGCGCAGGTCCTCGACCGCAACGGGAACCCGAAGCCCATCAAGGAACCCGCCTGCGAACAGGCCGTTCCGGAAGGCCTCGCGAACACCCTCGCCGTCGGGATGAGCAAGGACGACCAGCCGGGCGGCACCTCGGCCAAGGCCGCCTCCGCCGTGGGCTGGAACCGGCCGATGATCGGCAAGACCGGAACCACCGACACCAGTGCTTCCGCCGCGTTCGTCGGCGCCACCCCGCAGCTCGCGGGCGCGGCGATGGTGTTCAAGCACCCGGGCTCGCCCTACGGCGGCCTGCGGGACAACGGCCCCGGCAACGTCGTCGCGGTCGGGGATCCCAAGGCGGGCAACATGTTCGGTGGCGGCACCCCGGCACGGACCTGGTTCGGCGCGATGGTGAACATCCTCAAGGACCAGCCGGCCGAGCCCCTGCCACAACCCGATCCGAAATACCTGCGCGGCAACGACTGAGCACGCAGCGGGGGGCCGCCCCCCCCCCCCCCCCCCCCCCCCAAAAAAAAAAAAAAAAAAAAAAACCCGCCCGACCCCAAACCACAACCCCAAGCGTCCCCGCACCGGGGGGCCCCCCCCCCCCCCCCCCGCCCCCCCCCAAAACCCCTACCCCAAACACCGGCGCGCCACCGACTCACCACGCCGGGGCCCGGCCCACCACGGCCGGGCCCGCTTCGTCTTCACGAAAAAACAACCAATCCGGTTCCGACCCGTAATCCACACCACGATTCGGCCATTCGGCGGAGTCCCGCCCCGCCGCGACCGGAAAAGATCAGCGGACCGCGAGCACCGCGGCGAACACCCGGAAAAACGTTTCGGCGAGAAACTCGAACGCCACGAAAACGGCTACCCGACGTAACCGGACCACCGGTGGAGATCAATCGACGAATTTCCCGGAACCGGCCAACACCAACCACCCATGAGCACGTATCCTGGACATTGTGAGCACGCTCAGTAACGCACGTACTTCTTCCGGGGCGACGATCGGCCGCCTCGCTTTGGGGACCCTCGCGCTCGGCACCGCGACCCTCGGTTACGCCATCGGCATCGAACGCCGCCACTGGACGCTGCGCACCGCCGAACTGCCCGTCCTCGCCCCCGGCGCCCGGCCGTTCACCATCCTCCACATCTCCGACCTGCACATGCTCCCCGGGCAGCACAGCAAACAACGCTGGGTCGCCGCGCTGAACGAACTCGACCCCGACCTCGTGGTCAACACCGGGGACAACCTCTCGCACCGCACCGCCGTGCCCTCGGTCCTGCGTGCCCTCGGGCCCCTGCTCGACCGGCCGGGCCTCTTCGTCTTCGGCAGCAACGACTACTACGCGCCCAAGCCCAAGAACCCCGCGCGCTACCTCATGCCCAAGGGCAAGAAGAAGCGCATCCACGGCGTCCACCTGCCCTGGCGCGACCTCCGCGCCGCCTTCGTCGAACACGGCTGGGTCGACCTCACCCACGTCCGCCGCACCGTCGACGTCGCAGGCCAGACCGTCTTCGCCGCCGGCGTCGACGACCCCCACCTCCGCCGCGACCGCTACACCGACATCTCCGGCCCCGCCGACCAGCGCGCCGCCGTCCGCCTCGGCGTCACGCACTCACCCGAACCCCGCGTCCTCGACACCTTCGCCACCGACGGTTACGACCTCGTCCTCGCCGGCCACACCCACGGCGGCCAGCTCCGCATCCCCGGATACGGCGCACTGGTCACCAACTGTGAACTCGACCGCACCCGCGCCCGCGGCGCCTCCCGCTGGGGCGCCCGGATGTGGCTGCACGTCTCCGCCGGACTCGGCACGTCACCGTACGCACCCGCCCGCTTCGCCTGCCCGCCCGAAGCCAGCCTGTTGACGCTGGTCCCGCGCGGATCCGAGCCCCAGAAGCCCCGGAAGCAAGCCCCGCGCAAAGCCCGGAACAGCGTCCGCTAGACTTCTTGTCGACCCACTGAGCAGTACAGCGGTAATCGGGGTGTGGCGCAGCTTGGTAGCGTGCCTCGTTCGGGTCGAGGAGGTCGTGGGTTCAAATCCCGCCACCCCGACGAGTAAGTCTGTAGGGCCCCGGGGGGGGGGGGGGGGGGGCCGCCGCGGGGGTGGCGGGTGTTGTGGGGGGGGGGGGACCCCCCACCCCCGAGGGGTATAAAGATATGGC
>NZ_JBHYIQ010000016.1:18581-35608 GCF_042739895.1 Amycolatopsis sp. NPDC059021 | reverse complement strand
GTGTTGGTCGTTTTCAAAACCCCCCCCCCCCCCTATTTTTATCTGGGGGCCCCGCGTTTGCCGCACCCCCCACACCCCGGGGGCCTTACTCGTGTGTCTCCTGGGGGTCGAACCCCCAGACCCCCGCCAGGGAGGGCTCCGCCCCCCTGGACCCCCGGCGCGTGGTTGCGTTCCACTGTTTTGTCGCCGTGCGTTGTGTGTCGCGTCTGATCACGTGAGATCTCCGCTTAATCACGTGAGGTCGCTGTTCAATCACGTGAGATCGTCGATTGAGCACGCGAGAGGTCGTTGTGGGGGTGGATTGGGGCTTCGCCCCTTGCCCCCGTGGTGGGGGACGTGAGCGTGGTTGGTCACCGTGGGGGCGTGAGCGTGGGTGGTTAGCGGGTGGCGGTTAGTTCGGTCCAGGATTGGGTGAAGGAGCCGTCGCTGGAGTGGAGCCAGGTTTGGGCGGAGCGGGCGGCGGAGGCTAGCTGGTCTCGGTGTGGGAGGGGGGCTGGGTTGTTGAGAGCGGTGGCCAGTCTGGATTCTATGTAGGCGGCCAGTTCTCGGTAGGTCATGTCTTCGCGGTGGCGGGTTCTTGTGGTGATGTTGGTGAAGCCTGCGGTGGCGACTTCGGTGGCGATGGTGCGTCCCGCGAAAGGGTTGCCGCCTGCTTGGCGGCGTAGGAGGTAGTGGCCGCGGAGGGCGGCTTCTACGTTGGCGGTTCTTGGGCGGAGTTTGGCTTTGCTCCAGTCTGAGGTGGAGATGGCCAGGGTGGCGCCTGGGCGGAGGACTCTTCTGAGTTCCGCCAAGGCTGCTTGGGGATCTTTCAGGTGTTCGAAGAGGGCGTGGCTGAAGGCGGCGTCTATTGTGGACGTTTCGAAGGGTAGGGCGTAGACCGACGCGGCCAGGAAGTCCACTGTGGACCTTCTTGTCTTTTCGGCCTTCGCTCGCGCTCTGGCTAGCTGCTCGGGGTTGGTGTCGATGCCGGTGACGTGGGCGGTGGGGGCCAGGTCGACGGTGATGGTGCCGGGGCCGCAGCCGAGGTCGAGGACGTGGGTGTCCGGGGCGAAGAGCGGCAGCGCGAAGGCGGCGCGTTCGGCGGCGGTCCTGGCAGCCATCATGGACATGGCGTCTTCGCCGAACCCCGGCGCGTAACCCTCTGGCACGCCGCACACAGTACGGCCACGAGGTGGCAGGATCGAGGGGTGAGCACGCAGTCAGCCAAGCAGTACCCGTCCGCGCTGGTCCCGGACCGGCTCTTCGACGACGCCGCGGCCGAGACCCGCTGGCGGGCACGCTTCCACGCACCCCGCATCTCCGTCCCCGAGTGGGCCCGCGACGCCCCCGACGCCAACGTCTACGTCTCCAACGCCAGCGGCGTCTGGGAGGTGTACGCCTGGGATCGCGCGACGGACACCCACCGCCGCGTCACCGACCGGCCCAACGGCACCCTGCACGCCACGCCCTCGCCCGACGGCCGCTGGATCTGGTGGTTCGACGACACCGACGGCGACGAGTTCGGCTCGTGGGTCCGCCAGCCGTTCGCCGACGGCGCCGCCCCGGAGAAGCCCGAGAAGGCCGTCCCGGACGTCCACGACGGCTACCCCGCCGGGCTGGAGATCGGCTCGCGCGTCACCGCGGTCGGCGTCTCGACCGACGACGGCAGCGAGCTGTTCGCGCGGATCGACGGCGAGACGCGGCGCTTCTACAGCCATGCCGACGACGCCGGGATCGCGTCGCTGTCCCGCGACGAGACACTGATCGCCATCTCCCATTCCGAACACGGCGACTCCCGGCACCCGGCGCTGCGGGTGCTCGCCACCGACGGGTTCACCGCCGTCGCCGAGAAATGGGACGGCGAGGGCAAGGGGCTGTCCGCACTGGAGTTCTCGCCCGTCGCGGGCGACTCGCGCCTGCTCGTCCTGCACGAACGCCGCGGCCGCGAGGAGCTGCTGGTCTGGGACGTGCGCGCGGACACCGAGACCGAAATCGACCTCGGCCTGCCGGGCGAGGTCGTCGCGGACTGGTACCCCGACGCGCGAGCGCTGCTCGTCGTCCACTTCCACCAGGGCCGCAGCTCGCTGTACCGCTACGACCTCGAAACCACCGAATTGTCCTCTTTGGACACCCCGGCCGGCCGGATCGGCGGCGCGGGCGCGCGTCCGGACGGCACTGTCGAGTACTCGTGGTCGAGCGCCGCGGAGCCGACAGCCGTACGTGCCAGGAAGCCCGACGGCACCGACGCCGTACTCCTCGAACCTCCCGGCGAGCGGCCGCCCGGCTCGGCGCCGGTCACCGACGCGTTCGTCGAAGGAATCGGCGGCCAGATCCACGCGCTGGTTTCGCGGCCGTCCGACGCCCCGGACGGCCCGCTCCCGACGGTGTTCTCGCTGCACGGCGGCCCGCACTCGGCCGACGAAGACCGCTTCTCGGCGTACCGCGCGACGTGGCTCGACGCCGGTTTCGCCGTGGTCGAGGTGAACTACCGGGGCTCAACCGGCTACGGCTCGGCCTGGCGCGACGCGATCGAAGGACGGCCTGGGCTGACCGAGCTGGAAGACGTCGCCGCCGTCCACGACTGGGCCGTCCAAAGTGGACTCGCCGACCCGGCGAAGTGCGTCGTGAACGGGGCCTCCTGGGGCGGTTACCTCAGCCTGCTGGCACTCGGCACCCAGCCCGCGCGGTGGGCGGCGGGGATCGCCGGGGTGCCGGTCGCCGACTACATCGCGGCCTACGAGGACGAAATGGAGCAGCTGCGCTCGTTCGACCGGGCGCTGTTCGGCGGCTCGCCCGAGGACGTTCCGGCGCTCTACGGCGAATGTTCGCCGATCACCTACGTCGACGCGGTCGCCGCGCCGTTGCTGGTGCTCGCCGGCGACAACGACCCGCGCTGCCCGATCCGGCAGGTCGAGAACTACCTCGACCGGCTCAGCGCCAGGGACGCGCCCTACGAGTTCTACCGCTACGACGCCGGGCACGGCTCGCTGGTGATCGCGGAAACCATCAAGCAGACGTCGATCGAGGTGCACTTCGCCCTGCGCGCACTCGGCCTCCGCTGACGTCCGGCACGTGCTCCGAAGGCCACCTTCAGGGACTTGAACGCCCTCAAGGTGGCCTTCGGAGCATTGAACGTCAGAAGCCGCGGCTCAGCGTCTTGAGCCGTCCGACGGCGGTTTCGGGGCCCTCGAACGACACACGCACCGCGTCCCGGCCGAAGCAGAACAGCAGCAGGTCCACCGGCGCACCGATCACGGTCACGACGTCCGGGCCGGTCTTGACCGCCGCCTCCTGGCCGTCCGGGGTGCGCAGCGTGACGCCGACCGGCGATTTGCGCAGGTTCACCTTGGCGATCTGCCGCGCCGAGCGCCACGCCG
Source organism: Amycolatopsis sp. NPDC059021 (assembly GCF_042739895.1). Lineage (NCBI taxonomy): Bacteria > Bacillati > Actinomycetota > Actinomycetes > Pseudonocardiales > Pseudonocardiaceae > Amycolatopsis > Amycolatopsis sp. NPDC059021. The sequence goes on along the minus strand of NZ_JBHYIQ010000016.1, from coordinate 32,252 downwards.
CCGCGTCCCGGCGGGCGTCCGGTTCGCGCGGTTCCCAGTCCGGCTGGGCGCGGCGGACGTCCTCGTGGTGCACCAGGAATTCGGCGGTGTTGGCCGCCTCGTCCAGCGAACCGAACGAGGTCGGCCAGTACCAGGCCGGGCCCTGGCGGATCTTCTGGACCAGCTCACTCCACGGACGCGCGGCGTACGAGTCCTGGACGCGCTGGGTGTGCTTGGCGAGCGCCGGGATCAGGATGCCGGGCGCGGCGTCCGGCCGGTGCTCGCGGACGAGCAGATGCGCCGCGAGATCGCGCGCCGCCCAGCCCTCGCACAGCGTCGGGGCGTCTGGCCCGACCTGCTCGAACAGCGTGCACAACGCCTGACGTTCCTCCGCCGCAACACCCATGGGCCCGACATTACCCGCCGGTAGCACGGACAGCCACAGCTAGTGGTGGAAGCTCGAAACCTGGTTCTTCGACGGACCGCTCTGCGCTTCCAGTTCCGGGAGGACGCGAGTCAGGTCGGCCAGCAGCAGGTCCGCGAGGTCGTGGGTGAAGCCGTTGCGCACCACGATCCGCAGCACGGCAAGATCGGTCCGGTTCTCCGGGAACGTGTACGCGGGCACGAGCCAGCCGCGTTCGCGTAGCCGCCGCGAAACGTCGAAGACGTCGAACGCGGTCACCGACTTCTTCGTGGTGAAGGCGAAGACCGGAAGCTGATCACCGCGGGTCAACAGCTCGAACTGCCCGAGCGCTTCGATGCCCTCCGCGAGGTACGTCGCGACGTCACGCGACGCCTGTTGCACGGCACGGAATCCTTCGCGGCCGAGGCGGACGAAGGTGTAGTACTGCGCGGCGACTTCGGCGCCGGGACGGGAGAAGTTCAGCGCGAAGGTCGGCATGTCGCCACCGAGGTAGTTCACGTTGAACACCAGTTCCGAGGGCAGCGCCGCCTTGTTCCGCCAGACCACCCAGCCGACGCCGGGGTAGACGAGGCCGTACTTGTGGCCGGAGGTGTTGATCGAGGCGACGCGCGGCAGCCGGAAGTCCCACACCAGGTCCGGGTCGAGGAACGGCGCGATCATCGCGCCGGAGGCACCGTCGACGTGCACGGGGATGTCCCAGCCGGTGCGCGCGGCGAGTTCGTCGAGCGCCGCGGTGATCTCGGCGACCGGCTCGTAGCTACCGTCGAAAGTGGACCCGAGGATCGCGACGACGCCGATGGTGTTCTCGTCGCAGCGGGCCACCGCCTCCTCGGCGGACAGGTGGTACCGGTCGCCGTCCATCGGCACCAGCCGCGGCTCGACCTCCCAGTACTCGCAGAACTTCTCCCAGCACACCTGGACGTTCACGCCCATCACCAGGTTCGGCCGCCCGGTGCGGCCCAGCTTCGACCACCGGCGCTTGAGCGCCATCCCGGCGAGCATGCAGGCTTCCGACGAGCCGGTGGTGGAACAGCCGATGACGTCGGTCACGTCGGGCACGTGCCACAGGTCCGCGAGGATGTTGACACAGCGGCGTTCCAGCTCGGCCGTCTGCGGGTACTCGTCCTTGTCGATCATGTTCTTGTCGACGCATTCGGCCATCAGCACCCGTGCCTGCGGCTCCATCCACGTCGTCACGAACGTGGCGAGATTGAGCCGGGCGTTGCCGTCGAGCATCAGCTCGTCACGGACGAGCTGATAGGCGGTGTCCGGTGCGAGCGGGTCGTCGCCGAGTTTGTCGCGCGGCGGGACCAGCTGCGCCGCTTCTGCCGGATTCGCCCCGCCGTAGAGCGGGTTCGTCCCCCCACGACGTGCCGGGTGGGCTGGTTTTCCCTGATGCAGCACCATGATTCGCACGGTAGCGCTGTCCGGCGTCCAGGGCACCCCCGCGCCACCCGGCAGGGGCGGGGTCAGGCCTGCTGGGCCTGCCACATCCAGTGCGCCTTCTCCAGCGCCTGGGTGATCTCGATGAGCAGGTCCTGGGTGACCAGGTCGCTCTTGTCGGTCTCGTCGATACGGGCCCGCAGCCGCTCGATCAGCTTCGCGAGGATGTCGACGATCGCGGCGACCGTCGATTCCACGGACTGCCAGTTGTCCGGGTACTCGGGCGCGCCGGAGCTCTCGACGACCGTGCGGGCCTTGCCGTTCGGCGAGACGCCGATGGCGTTGGCGCGCTCGGCGACCTCGTCCACGTAGGTGCGCGCGGTGTCGACCAGCTCGTCGAGCTGGAGGTGCACGCTGCGGAAGTTGGCGCCGACGACGTTCCAGTGCGCCTGCTTGGCGATCAGCGACAAGTCGACCAGATCCACCAGGGTCGCCTGCAGGACGTTCCCGGTGATCTCCTTGTCGGCCTCGGCGAGCGGGCTCTTGATCGGAGAAGTGGACATGGTGTTCTCGTTCCTTTCAGCCGGTTCCGGCCGACCTGGCAGTCGTAAGCCGGATCAGACGGTCGCGGAGAGCGCGACCTCGATGTTTCCCCGCGTTGCGTTGGAATACGGGCACACCTGGTGTGCCTGCGCGACCAGCTCGTCGGCCTGCCCCTGCTCCAGGCCGGGCAGCGACGCCTTCAGCGCGACCGCGAGCCCGAAGCCCACGTCCTTCTTGAGCACGCTGACTTCGGCGGTCACCGTGGAATCGGACAGCTGGACCTTCGTCTGGCGAGCGACCAGCTGCAGCGCGCTGTGGAAGCACGCCGAATAGCCTGCGGCGAAAAGCTGCTCGGGGTTGGTCTTGTCACCGCCGGGCCCGCCCATCTCCTGGGGAATCGCCAGCGACTCGTCGATGACGCCGTCGGACGAGGTGACCTCGCCGTTGCGGCCGTCGCCGCGAGCCGTCGCGACAGCGGTGTAAAGAGCCTCAGCCATGCCTTCGCCTACCTCCTTGTCGGAGCACTCACCGTCGAGCGCCTGCAATGAGTAACAACGTTTCGAAAGTACGGAAACATTGCCGGTCATGGCAGGCGTCACTTGAGGGAATACCCGGAAGGTGGGCGAAGAAACGTGGGTCAACCCGCGCGAGTGATGGCGAACTCCGCGACCTGACGGCCGATGAGGCGCAGCGTGCGCAGGCTCTTCTCGTCGGAGGCGCCGCCGCCCTCGTCGAACTTCGTTTCCGCCGAGTTGATCGACCCGCCGAGCGGCGTCGTCCAGCCGCGCAGGGCGTGCGTGATCGTGCGGAGCTGCTCGAGTGTGGTGACCGCGGCCTGCCAGCCGTAGGCGACCGCGGCGAGGCCGACGGCGCGGCCGTCGAGGTAGGGCCGGACGTCCTCGCGCAGGTCTTCGACGTAGTCCAAGGCGTTCTTGACCAGCCCGGACAGCGCGCCGTGATACCCGGGCGAGACGACGATGATGCCGTCCGCGCGGCGGATGGCGTCGATCAGGCGCACGGCCCGCTCGTCCCGGTCCCGTGCCGCGGGGTCGTAGAACGGCAGCACAAGCTCCGGGCCGGGGATCAGCTCGGTGCGGACGCCGAGTTCGGCCGCGCCGTCGAGCGCGATACGCAGCGCGCGTTCGGATTGCGAGCCCGCTCGCAGCGAACCACCGATCCCGAGCACATTGACCGTCTTGGCTGAAGTCACCCTTCCGAGGCTAACCCCTCCACTTAACTGGAGGACCAGGATCTGGGACGGAGTCGTGGGTCACATCTCGATCCTTGCTGGACCTGTTACCTACTGAGCAGTAACGTCAGGGATCGTTCGACGGCGTCCGAGGAGGAACAATGGCGATCCCGCTCCTGGTCCGTGCCCAAGCCGCGTCCGCTCAGCTGCTGTACTGGCTGCCACGGCCGGTCAGGCGCGTGCTCGCCGGGCGTCCCATCCGGCGAGACGGCCAGGAACTCGCGCTGGACGCCCAGTTGCTGCTCCGGCTGCAGAAGCTGACCGGCGCCGAGCTGGTCCGTGGTTCGGTCGAGCAATCGCGCGCACTGCTCGAGCTGGGCAGGCACCTGGTGAGCGGCAGGCCGATCGAGCCCGTCGCGGCGCGCGAAGTCCAGATCCCGACTCCGGACGGGGACCTCCCCGCCACGCTCTACACCCCGGCCGGGCTGCCCGAGCCGTCCGGTCTGCTGGTCTTCTTCCACGGCGGCGGCTGGGTGGTCGGCAACCGCACGTCGCACGACAACGCCGCCCGCTACCTCGCGAAACACGCCGGCGTCCGCGTCCTGTCGATCGAATACCGGCTGGCTCCCGAGCATCCGTTCCCGGCGGCGGCCGAGGACGCCGTCGCCGCGTTCGAATACGCGCACGCCAAGGCGAGCGACCTCGGCGCCGACCCGGACCGCATCGCGGTCGGCGGGGACAGCGCGGGCGGCAACCTCGCGGCCGTCACCGCACAGCAGACGGTCGCGAAGGGCGGGCCCGCCCCGGTGTTCCAGCTGCTGATCTACCCGGCCACGGACTTCACCAAGCGCTACCGCTCGCGGGAGCTGTTCGCCGACGGCTTCTTCCTCACCGACGCGCACATGAACTGGTTCGAGGGCCACTACGTCCCCCGGGGCACGGACCTGACCGATCCGCGGCTCTCCCCGTTGCACGCGAAGGATCTCTCCGGGCTGCCACCCGCCTACGTCGTGACCGCGGGCTTCGATCCGTTGCGCGACGAGGGCGAGACGTACGCGCAGAAGATGCGGGAGGCCGGGGTGCCCGTCGCGTTGAGCCGGCAGCCGGACCTCATCCACGGCTTCCTCAACTTCACCGGCGTCGGCTCGCGGTTCACCGAGGCGGTCGCCGAAATGGCGGGCGCGCTGCGCACCGGCCTCAGCAGGTAAAACGCCGGAATCCGGTGCGGAGGAATGTCCGCACCGGATTCCAGCCCCCGTTCGTGGGTTGCCGTTACGGCTTGGGCACCGGCGGCACCGGCACCGGGAGCGACGGCACGCCGCCGCCCACCAGGCTGGCGAGCAGGCCGGTGACCAGGTTGAGCAGGGCGTTCAGCAGATCGCTGACGATCTTCAACGGCCCGGGCAGATCCGGGATCTTGATGGGCGGGATCGCCGGTACCGGCGGCAGCTGACGCGGCGTCGCCTTGGGGTCGTTCAGCAGCCGTTTGGTCTCGGTGCCGTACAGCTCCGCCTTGCCCGCGGTGTCCTGCGCCTCCGCCTGGATCTGGTAGCGCTTTCCGGTCGCGAGCTCGGAGAGCACCGGATTGAGCTCGTCGAGCCTGCTCTTCGTGGCGTTGACATCGCCCGCGTAGGCCACCTTGGTCAGGTCGTCACGCAGCTGCAGAACCCGGGCGGCCACCGCCTGAGTGCTCGATGTGCCGTGCCCGCCCGCGGGAGCCGCGGCGGCCATGTGTGCCGTACCGACCGCCAGCATGGTGCCCGCTGCGAGCACCGCGATGGATCGGACGAACTTGCCTTTCATTCGTACCTCCTGGCCTCGGGAGACCTGACGGGTAAATCGATACCCGCCGTATCGGAGATCCACCACCCGATCACCGGTTAGAGCCCATTTCTAACCCTTACGTGCCGAATTCAATGGCCGCGAAATTTCCCGCAATTGATTAACGTCGTGAGCTTGCCCTTAACCCTGATGATCATCTTGACCGCTCAGGAATCTGACTATGCGTGACCGCCGGCCACGATAGAACACGAAGGTAACCCACATCGGTCTATTGCGTGATCGTTTATCTTCATCACTCCGTCGGACCGCGTGTCGCGACTGCTCCGGATGGGGGCGTCCCCCACCCTCGCCTCGCCCCACCGTGTAGGTGCCCCGAAGCACGACGGCCCGGCACGCCGCGCGTGCCGGGCCGCTCACTCCGTGGTGGGAGCAACAATGTGGAATTGTCTTCGCGTATTACTTGCCGAACGCCGCGGCGACCTTGTCACCGAGGTTCTTGTCCACGTTGCGCCAGTATTCGAAGACGCGTTCCAGGACCGGCGCGGAAACCTCGTTCGAGGCGTGCCCGATGATGTTGTTCGCCAGCCGCTCGCGCTGCGCGTCGTCCATCACCTGACGCACCAGGGTGCCCGCCTGGCCGAAGTCGTCGTCCTCCGCGTGCAGCTTGTACGCGGAACGGATGACCTCGTCCTCGACGCCGTAGTTCGACGCCGTCTCCGACGCCAGCGCGGGGTCGGCGTGCGGGCCGCCGAAGGAGTTCGGCGCGTACACCGGGTCGCCCGGGTTGTTGTAGCGCATCGCACCGTCGCGCGAGTAGCTGTTCACCGGCGCCTTCGGCGCGTTGACCGGCAGCTGGGTGTAGTTGGTGCCGATGCGGTAGCGGTGCGCGTCCGCGTAGGCGAACAGCCTGCCCTGCAGCATCTTGTCCGGGGACGGGCCGATGCCCGGCACCAGGTTCGACGGCTCGAACGAGGCCTGCTCGATCTCGGCGAAGTAGTTCGACGGGTTGCGGTCGAGTACCCAGCGGCCGACCTTGATCAGCGGGTAGTCGCTGTGCGGCCACACCTTGGTCAGGTCGAACGGGTTGAACCGGTAGTCCGCCGCGTCCGCGTAGGGCATGACCTGGACATACAGGGTCCAGCTCGGGTGATTGCCCTTCTCGATGTTCTTGAACAGGTCGCGGATGTGGTGGTCGGCGTCCTCGCCCGCGAGGCGGTCGGCGTCGGCCTGGGTCAGGTAGCCGATGCCCTGGTCGGTCTTGAAGTGGTACTTCACCCAGAACTTCTCGCCGCCGGCGTTCTCCCACAGATAGGTGTGCGAGGAGTAGCCGTTCATCTCGCGCCAGCTGGACGGGATGCCGCGGTCGCCCATCAGCCAGGTGACCTGGTGCGCCGACTCGGGACGCAGCGTCCAGAAGTCCCACTGGATGTCGTGGTCGCGCAGGTGGTTGTCGGCGCGGCGCTTCTGCGAGTGGATGAAGTCGGGGAACTTGATCGGGTCGCGGATGAAGAACACCGGCGTGTTGTTGCCGACGATGTCGTAGTTGCCCTCGGTGGTGTAGAACTTCACCGCGAAACCGCGCGGGTCGCGCCAGGTGTCGGGCGAGCCGTTCTCCCCGGCCACCGTCGAAAAACGCACGAGGCTCTCGGTGCGGACGCCCGGCTGGAACAGCGCGGCCTTCGTGTACTGGCTGACGTCCTCGGTCACCTCGAGAAAGCCGAACGCGCCACCGCCCTTGGCGTGCACCACTCGCTCCGGCACACGTTCGCGGTTGAACTGCGCGTTCTTCTCGATGAGGTAGTGGTCCTGCAACAGGATCGGGCCGTTGGCGCCCAGCGTCAGCGAGTCGTTGTCGCTCGCGACCGGGATGCCGACGTTGTTGGTGGTCGGCTTCGTCACGCCGATACCTCCTCGTTCGGGTGGGATGGAATGCAGTCCGGGCAGAGTCCCCAGAAGACGACCTCCGCCTCGTCGATCCGGAAGCCGTCCGCGGCGGAGGGCTCCAGACAGGGCGCCGAGCCGTGCACGCAATCGACGTCCTCCGTGCGCCCGCAGGCACGGCACACGACGTGGTGGTGGTTGTCCCCGGTTCTCGTTTCGAACCGGGCCGGATGTCCCGCCGGTTCGATCCGCCGCACCAGGTGGGCACCGGCACACGCGCCGAGCACGTCGTAGACGGCCTGCGTGGACACCGAACCCAGCACGTCGCGCACCCCCGCGGCGACCTGGTCGGCCGTCGCGTGCGGATGTCCGGCGAGCCATTCGAGCACGGCGACCCTCGGCGCGGTGATCCGCAGACCGGCCGATCGGAGTTGCCGCCGTACGGGGCTTTCCTGGTGTGGCATGACACTCGCCAGCTTGCCGCGCTTTCTGGAATCAGTCAAGAAAAGCCGCCGGGTCGGGTGATTTCGCAGGTCAGCGAGGCGTGTCGCGCGCACCGGGCGTGTCCGCGATCATGATCCTCGCCACAGCAGCATAAAGAATTTGCACGGTCGTACCATCTTGGGTTCTCATCGATTGCGTGCCGCTGAAGCCCTATCGCCAGGTTCTGGCCATCCCCCGAGTCCCGTCCTCGATGGTGCTGATGTTCTTCGCGCGGCTGCCGATGACGATGATGGGCGTCACCCTGACGATGTACGTGGTGAGCGTGCTCGGCCGCGGTTACGGCGCTGCCGGGCTCGTCGGCGCGGCGACGACGCTGGGCTCCGCGCTCGGCGCCCCGCTGATCGGCAGGCTCATCGACCGCTTCGGGCTGCGCCCGATCGTCGCGGTCTGCGGGGTCAGCTCGACGGCGTTCTGGTTCGCCGCGCCGCACCTGTCGTTCACCGCGCTGGTGCTGGTCGCGTTCCCGGCCGGTCTGCTCGCGGTGCCCGCGGGCTCGCTCGCGCGGCAGGTACTCACGGCACTGGTACCGATGACACAACGGCGTTCGGCGTACTCGCTGGACACGATCCTGGTCGAGGCCTCGTTCATGATCGGCCCGGCGGCGGGCATCGCGGCGATCACCCGCTTCCCCGCGACGCTGACGCTCAGCGGCATCGGCGTCCTCTTCGGCGCGACCGCGCTCCTGCTGTGGGTCACGAACCCGCCGATTCGCAACGAGGACGAGCAGCTTCCGGAACTGGCGGGCTCGCGGCCACCGCTGCGTGAATGGCTTTCCGGGCAGATGGTCGGCACGCTGTTCGTCGCCGCCGGCGCGTTGTTCTGCCTTGTCGGCACCGAAGTCGCCACGCTGGCGGCGTTGCGGGCCACCGGCGAGACGTCGTGGACCGGCCTGGTGATCGTGGTCATGTGCGTGGCGTCGCTGGTCGGCGGCGTCATCCACGGCGCGGTGAAACGGTCGCTGCCGCAGGCCGCGCTGATGTTCCTGCTGGCCGTCCTGGTGATCCCGGTCGGGCTCGCCGATCAGCCGTGGTGGCTGCTCGCGCTCGTGCTCATCCCGACGAACGTCCTGTGCGCGCCGACGCTCGCGGCCACCACCGAGACCATGGGCAGGCTGGCCCCGGCCCGTGTGCGCGGCGAAGCGATGGGCCTGCAGGACGCGTCGACCCGGCTCGGCCTCGCCATCGGCAGCCCTGTCGTCGGCTTCGCGATCGACCACTCCAGCCCTGCCTGGGGCTTCGCCGCCTCGGGCGTCGGCGCACTGATGATCGCGGCGATCGGCCTGCTGTGGCACCGGAAACGCGCCGCCGACCGCGTCCCCGTGATGGCGACGTCCGCCTGACGCCCGCTCGCCCGCTCGGCTAGGCGCAGACCTTGCGGAGCGCGTCGAGGCGTTCGAGGTTGCGTTTCGTCCACGCGGCGACGACCCCGGCGTCCTCGATGCGTTCCTTCTGCACCTGGAGGTAGGAGTCGGCCATCCCGGTCAGGGCGTTCTTGACGTCCTGCTGCTGGACGTTGCCCGCCAGCTCACGCAGGCGGCGTTCCTTGTCCAGCGCCCGTTCCTTGAGCTTCGCCGGATCCGGATTGAGGTCCGCGAGCCCGAGCGCCTCACCGCACGCCTTGACCTTGTCCACCGTCCGGCCCGCCGAACCGGCGGCGGAATCGACCTGATCGGCCGCCGAGTTCACCTGGTCGCAGCCGGCCAGCAGCACCGCGGCCGCGACGAGCGCCGCGCCGATTCCCCACCTCTTCATCCACCCAGGCTACCGACAAAAGCCGTGAAGGCCTCCTTCACAGCGTTGAGCGCTGTGAAGGAGGCCTTCACGGACGAGCAAGCTCAGCCCTTGACGCAGATCACCTGCTTGAGGTGGGCGACGACCTCCACGAGGTCGGTCTGCGCCTTGATCACCGAGTCGATGTCCTTGTACGCGGCGGGAATCTCGTCCACCACACCCGAGTCCTTGCGGCACTCGACGCCGGCCGTCTGAGCCGCGAGGTCGGCGGCGGTGAACGTCTTCTTCGCCTTGTTGCGCGACATCCGGCGGCCCGCGCCGTGCGACGCGGACTCGAAGGACGACGTGTTGCCGAGCCCGCGCACGATGTACGAGCCGGTGCCCATGCTGCCCGGGATGATCCCGAGGTCGCCCGAACCCGCGCGGATCGCGCCCTTGCGGGTCACCAGGAGGTCGACGCCGTCGTAGGTCTCCTCGGCGACGTAATTGTGGTGACACGAGATGGCGTCGTCGAAGGTCGTACCCGGTACCTCCTCGGCGAGCGCCAGCTTCACCAGCGCGACCATCGTCGCCCGGTTGCGCGCGGCGTAGTCCTGCGCCCAGAACAGGTCGCGGCGGTAGGCCGCCATCTCCGGGGTGTCCGCGACGAACACGGCGAGGTCCGGGTCCGGCAGATCGGCGTTGTGCGGGAGCTTGCGCGCCACGGCCATGTGCCGCTCGGCCAGTTCCTTGCCGATGTGCCGCGAACCCGAGTGCAGCATCAGCCACACACGGCCTTCGTCGGCACCGCCCTGCTCGAGGCAGACCTCGATGAAGTGGTTGCCGCCGCCGAGGCTGCCGACCTGCAGATGCGCCCGCTGACGCAGTTCCTGGACCCCGGGATGCAGGTCACCGAACGCCTTCCAGAACGTGTCCCAGCCACCGACACCGTGCACCTTCGCCGTGTTGACCGGCGTCTTGTGCAGGCCGAACCCGACCGGCACCGCCGATTCGATCCGGCGGCGCAGCTTGCCGAGGTCGTCGGGCAGGTCGGCGGCGGTGAGCGAGGTGCGGACAGCGCTCATCCCGCAGCCGATGTCGACGCCGACCGCCGCCGGGGACACCGCGTCGCGCATCGCGATCACGCTGCCCACGGTGGCCCCTTTGCCGTAGTGCACGTCGGGCATGACCGCGACGCCGTGCACCCACGGCAGGTTGGCGACGTTGTGCAGCTGGCGCATCGCCTGATCCTCGACGGAGGCGGGGTCCGCCCACATCCGGATCGGCACGCGTGCGCCTTCGACCGCGGTGTACATGTCCATTCCTTTCCTGGTACGTCAGTGTTCCCAGCATCCACGGGCCATCCGCGCGCGGCAAACGGTTTACCCGGAATTCTCCTTAGGACTGTCTACTGAGGACTTGACGGGAACTGTAACGTTTCGCGGCCGAAAAGAGATGAGCTGACGCCGCGACTGCGGCAGAATACGGTCTCCGTGCCTGCGAAGGCACGCCCAGGGGGAGGGTTTCACCAGGTCATGAGGGTTTCGCTGCGCGCGCTGCTCGCCGTCTGCCTGCTCGCCGGTTTTCCGCTGCTCATCCTGGCGCTGGTCGCCGGGCTGGTGGTGCTGGAAATCATCGCGATCCGCCATTCGCCGATCAGCGCGCTGAAACTCGCCATTCTCACGGTCCCGGCGGGGTACGCGTTGATCCGCGGTCTGTTCGAACTGGAACGGCACAAGGCCGAGGAGGAAAGCGGCGTACTCGTGACGCCGGAAACGCAGCCGGAACTGTGGGCGCTCGTGCGCGCCCTCGCCGACGAGGTCGGCACCCGGCCGCCGGACGACATCCGGCTGGTGCCCGCGGTCAACGCCGCCGTGGCCGAGGAGACCCGGCTGCTCGGCCTGCGCGCGGTGCGGCGCCACCTGTACATCGGCGCTCCGCTGCTGGCCGGGCTGAGCACCGGCGAGCTGCGCGCGGTGCTGGCGCACGAGTTGGCCCACTACAGCAACCAGGACACCCGGCTCGCCGGACTCACCTATCGCGGCGAACGCACCATGCGGGGGACGCTGTCCCGGCTGAACCCGCGCGACTGGTTCCAGCGGCTGGTCCGCTGGATCTTCTTCGCCTACACGAAGCTGTACTTCAAGGTTTCCCGTGCGGTCACCCGGCGCCAGGAGCTCGCCGCGGACGCCGCCTCCGGCCGGATCGCGGGGCCCGCGACGGCGGCGAGCGCGCTGCGGCAGATCGGCGCGCTGGCCATGGCGTGGCGGTTCTTCATGAACAACTACGCGACGATCGGCTGGCGCGCGGGCTACCTCCCCCGGAATTTCGCGGACGGCTTCGGGCTTCTGCTTGCCGACAGCTCGCGACAGTCCGAATTGGACGAGATCCGCGGCAACCCGGACGACGAGGAATCCCCGTACGATACGCATCCGTCGATGGCGGCCAGGATCGCGGCGCTGGACGGCATGCCACCGGTCCCCGCGGCCCCTGGCGACGAAAAGCCCGCGCGGGCGATCTTGCGCGACGCCGACGCCGTGGTGGACGCGGCCATGCAGGCCGGTCTCGTCGACGAAGCCAAGCGTAAGCAGCGAGTCGACTGGCCGACTCTGGTCCACGTCAGCTGCCAGCACGCTCTCACCGAAGAAGCCGCCGGGATCTTCGCCGGCGCCGCACGGGTACTGGGCCGTCCGGCGACGCTGACCACGCTGCTTGACGCCGTCGATGCCGGTCAGTTCGTCGCGCTGGCCGACCCGGAGTCGAAGCCCGCCGAGGGCGCGGGCCCGCGTGCCCAGCGGGAGTTCGCCGTGACCTCAGCGAAGCCACGTCTGTCCACAGTGGTCCAAGTCGCGCTGGCCGACGCCGGGCACGCCCGGTGGACGTTGTCCTGGTCCGAACCCGCCACGCTCGCACTGGACCCGCCCTACGACACCGAAGTGAAACCGGCGGTCGACGCCGCCTTCGAGGGCGACACCGCACCGCTGCGCGCGCTGCTCGGAAAGGCCGAGATCTCCCTTTCCTACCAACCGCTCGCCACCACCCCCGCCTGATCGGAGTCCGATGCTTTCCCTGCTGTTCAAGCCAAAACAACGCAAAGCCGTGTTCGCGCTGATGAAGGAGGCCAAGCGCCGCGGCGTCAGCGCCGACGAGCTGATGGACGTGCTCACTCCGGAAGAGCTGTCGGAGTTCATCCCGCTGGAGAAGAAGGAACGTCCGGTCGACGTCACGAAGTGGGGGCTGCCGGCGGACGACGAGGTCACCACGGACCGGTTCTTCAGCGACCTCGCGCTGGCCGAGGCGGACACGGCGGCGCGCTCCGGTGACTGGGCACCCGCGGCGGAACTGCTCGCCGAGATCGGCACCGACTGGGACCGCCGCGGCGTCGCCGCCTCGTTGCTGGGCGAGACGGCCGCGAACGACGACACGTGGCTCAAGGCCTGGCAGGCGGCGCGGCCGGGCGACCCGGACGCCGCCGTCGTGCACGCCGAGGGCCTGGTCCGGCTGGCCTGGCAGATCCGCGGTGGTTACCGCGCCGACCAGACCAGCCGCGAGCAGTTCGCCGGGTTCTTCCGCGTGCTGGAAGAGGCCGAAGAAGCGACCAAGGCAGCAACCGAGCTGGCGCCCGAGGACCCGACGCCGTGGTGCACCATGCTCACCCTCGCGCGAGGGCGGCAGTACGAGCACGAGCGATTCCGTCCACTGTGGAACGAGCTGATCACGCGGGCTCCGCTGCACCACGGCGGCCACACCCAGGCATTGCAGTACTGGTGTGAGAAATGGGGCGGCTCGCACGAGCTGATGTTCGCCTTCGCGGAAGAGGCCGCCGCGAAGGCGCCCGCACTGGCCGTCATGCCGCTGGCAGCCGCGCACGAGGCGGCGATCGTCGACGCGCCCGCATGGAAGACGAAGCAGGTCAACGCCGCGCTGGACCGGCTGCTGCCGTGGCTCGACGGCGAGGGCGCACGCCACCCCTCCGCCCGTGAAGACCGCGCATACGCCGCGCTCGCGCTGGTCGAAGCGGGGCGGCACAACGAAGCTGTCGAGCAGTTCCGGAAGCTCGGGACGCACGCCGACGGCGGTGTCTGGGCCTACTACGCCGTGCCGAAGCGGAAGTTCCTGACCACGCGCTACCAGGCCTGCCGCCACGCCTCCCGGCCGCGCTGAAGGGGACTTTCACCTCGTCTCACGCGCTGTATGGGGGGGGGGGGGGTTGGGGGAGGGTGGGTGGTCTGGGGGGGGGCGCGACGGGCGGGGGGGCGGGGGGGGCGGGGTGGCGG
>NZ_JBHYIQ010000016.1:0-18571 GCF_042739895.1 Amycolatopsis sp. NPDC059021 | reverse complement strand
CCACGCCACTCACGGGCCACGGGGGAGTCGTCCGCGCGCCCCCGAGCCACATACCCCCCCTTCAGCTCACGTCCGGTCAGCGCTGGGCGGCGATGAGTTCGGCGATCTGGACCGCGTTGAGCGCGGCGCCCTTTCGCAGGTTGTCATTGCTGACGAACAGCGCGAGACCACGCCCGCCGTCGACACCGGGGTCGACACGGATCCGGCCGACGTAGCTCGGGTCCTGACCCGCCGCCTCCAACGGGGTCGGCACGTCGGTCAGCACGACTCCGGCAGCGCTCGAAAGCAGTTCCGTGGCGCGAGCGGGGGAAAGCGGCTGGGCGAACTCGGCGTTGATCGCGAGCGAGTGCCCGGAGAACACCGGCACGCGCACACAGGTCCCGGACACCCGCAGCTCGGGAATGCTGAGGATCTTGCGGCTTTCGTTGCGCAGCTTCTGTTCTTCGTCGGTCTCAAACGATCCGTCGTCCACAATGGACCCGGCCATCGGGAGCACGTTGAACGCGATGGGCCGCACGTACTTGGCAGGCGCCGGGAACTCCACCGCCGCGCCGTCGTGGGTCAGCTCCGCCGCCCGCGCCGCGACCGCGTTGACCTGACCGGCCAGCTCGTCGACGCCGGCGAGCCCGCTGCCGGACACCGCCTGGTAGGTGCTGGTGACCAGCCGGACCAGCCCCGCCTCGTCGTGCAGCGGCTTGAGCACCGGCATCGCGGCCATCGTGGTGCAGTTGGGGTTCGCGATGATCCCCTTCCGCGCCTCCTTGACCGCCTGCGGGTTGACCTCGCTGACGACCAGCGGCACGTCGGGATCCATGCGCCACGCGGAGGAGTTGTCGATGACCGTGACCCCCGCCTCGGCGAACCGCGGTGCCTGCGCCCGCGACGTCGAACCGCCGGCGGAGAACAACGCGATGTCCAAACCGGACGGATCCGCCGTCGCGGCGTCCTCGACGACGACCTCGCCGTCCCGCCACGGCAGCTTCGACCCCGCCGAACGCGCCGAGGCGAAGTAGCGGATCTCGGCGACCGGGAAGTCCCGTTCCGCCAGCAACCGCCGCATCACCGCACCGACCTGGCCGGTCGCGCCGACCACGCCTACCCGAAGTCCTGCCATCAGCGACCACTCCCCGCGTATACGACGGCTTCTTCGTCGCCGCCGAGTTCGAATGCTTCGTGGATCGCGCGCACCGCGTCGTCGAGCTGCGCGTCCCGGATCAGCACTGAGATCCGGATTTCGGAGGTGTTGATGATTTCGATGTTCACGCCCGAATTGGCCAGTGCCTCGCAGAACGTCGCGGTGACACCGGGGTGCGAGCGCATTCCCGCGCCGACAAGCGAAACCTTGCCGACGTGGTCGTCGTACAGAACCGATTCGAAGCCGATTTCGTCCTTGATCTTCTCCAGTTCCTTGACGGCGTGGGCGCCGTTGGCCTTGGAGAGGGTGAACGTGATGTCGGTACGCCCGGACACCGTGCTGGACACGTTCTGCAGCACCATGTCGATGTCGATCTCGGCGTCCGCGACGACCCGGAAGATCCGGGCGGCGGCACCCGCGTGGTCCGGCACGCCGGTGACCGTGATCTTGGCCTCCGAGCGGTCGTGCGCCACGCCGGTGATCAAGGCTTGTTCCACGGGGATCTCCTCGATAGAGCCGGTCACGGTGGTACCCGGCTTGTCGCTGTAGGAAGAACGGACTCGGATGGGGACGCCGTAGCGGCGCGCGTACTCGACCGAACGCAGGTGCAGGATCTTCGACCCGCTCGCCGCGAGTTCGAGCATTTCCTCGTACGGAATGGATTCGAGTTTGCGCGCGTTCGGCACGATCCGCGGGTCGGCGGAATACACACCGTCCACATCGGAATAGATCTCGCAGACGTCCGCGTTCAGCGCCGCGGCGAGCGCGACGGCGGTGGTGTCCGAGCCGCCACGGCCGAGCGTGGTGATGTCCTTGGTGTCCTGCGCGACGCCCTGGAAGCCCGCCACCAGGGCGACATAGCCCTGTTCGAGGGCTTCGGTGACCCTGCTCGGGGTGACGTCGATGATGCGCGCGTTGCCATGCACCGACGTCGTCACGACGCCGGCCTGCGAACCGGTGAACGACCACGCCTCGGCGCCCTGCGCCGAGATCGCCATGGCGACCAGCGAGTTGGAGATGCGCTCACCAGCGGTGAGCAGCATGTCCATCTCCCGCTCCGGCGGGGCCGGATTGACCTGCTGGGCCAGATCGAGCAACTCGTCGGTGGTGTCACCCATCGCCGAGCAGACCACGACCACGTCGTTGCCCGCCTTCTTCGTGGCGACAATCCGTTCCGCTACGCGCTTGATCCGGTCGGCACTCTCCAGCGACGAACCGCCGTACTTCTGGACCACGAGGGCCACGCCCGAACCTCCTCGACGGGCCGGGAGGCTCCACCGATGGGCATCGATGAGCCCCCGCGTCCCTTACTTTGGGCGAAAGCCTACCGGGGTCAGCCCAGCCCGCCACCCTCGTAAGTGGTGCCGGCCACTCGCCGGACGCCATTCGGAAGTAAAAATTCCTTAACACCAACGAAATACCTGGAGTCCTTCCGTCCGAGTGACGGAGAGCACTCCTTGCTACCTTCGGCGGCATGCGTAAGCCCGCCGAGACAATTCTCCCGATCGAGCCGATCATCGCCGAACGCTGGAGCCCCCGCGCCTACGACGAGTCGGCCACCGTGTCCGCCGAACAGGTCACCGCGTTGCTCGAGGCCGCGCGCTGGGCGCCGTCGTTCGGCAACACCCAGCCCGCCCGCTACCTCGTCGGCCTCCGCGGCGACGAGACGTACAAGCGGATCCTGGCCACGCTGAACTCCGGGAACCAGGCGTGGGCGCATCGCGCCGGCCTGCTGCTGATCGGCGTGATGGTCACCACGAACGAAAAGGGCGAGGTGCCCTACGCCGAGTACGGGCTGGGCCTGGCGAGCCAGAACCTCGTACTCCAGGCGGTGTCCTCGGGGCTCATCGCGCACCAGATGGCCGGGTTCTCCGCGGACGCCGTCCGCGAGTCCTTCGCACTGCCTGCCGACGCGGTGCCGAAGGTCGCCATCGCCGTCGGCTCGCCCGCCGACGCGGCGGTGCTCGGTGACGAACGCAGCGTCCAGCGCGAGTTGGCGCCGCGACGGCGCATCCCGCTGTCGGAGTTCGCCTACGCGGGCACCTGGGGCGAAGCCGCGCTCTGACCGGCACCGGCGAACTGCGGTCAGCCCAACCCGGGCTTTCGCCGGAAGGCCAGTTCACCCAACGGGGCAACTGCCCTGTTGGGTACAACTTGCTTGGAGTCGCAACTTACCCCAACGGGTAAAGTTTTATTCTTGGGCAAGTTTTGTTGACTCTGCGTGTTCGGAATGCCACTATCGTCACTGTGAACGACGGCGGCATCCGATCCGAAGCGCACTTGGCCGAGCGCGCGCTGGAGAGCCTGCGCACACTGCTCGGACCGGAGTGGGCCGTCGACGACCTGTCAGCCGAGGAAGTCCAGCCCGACGCGGATCGCGGGTTCGACGTCTACGTCCGGGTAACACCGCCAGACGGACGCAGCCCCCACGTCGACTTGCTCATCGCCACGAAATCCCAGGTGACTCCCAGCGCCGCGGAGAACCAGATAGTGCCCGTGAACAGCATCCTGCGGCACACCAAGTCCCCGCACGTGCTGGTCGTGGTGGCACCGTGGATCAGCGAACGAACGCAACGGGTGCTGCGCGACCGCGGTATCGGCTACCTCGACCTCACGGGGAATGTGTGGCTGTCCGTCGCGTTTCCCTCGATCCATCTGTACACACAGGGTGACCGCAAGGCACCGAGAGGTGGCGAGCGCGGCGCGAAGACCGTGACCCTCAGCGGCCCACGAGCCGGGCGCGTCGTGCGCTTCCTCGTGGACTTCGCACCCCCATATCGAGCCACCGACATCGCCGAAGCCGCCGAGGTCAGCCTGCCCTGGGTCTCCAGACTGCTGACACAGCTACAGGACCAGTTGCTCATCCGCCGCGAGGGACGTGTCGTCGTCGACGTCGATTGGCAGGGGCTGCTGCACGCCAGGGCGGGCTCCTACGACCTGCTGCGCCACAATCCCCACATCGGAACGCTCGCGCCCAACGGCATCGCAGCCGTGCTGGAGAAGCTTCGCGAGTTGCCGTTGCCCGATCAGGGGAAACCCCGAGCGGTGGTGACCGGGCCCTATGCCGCACAAGAGGTCGCGCCATTGACCAGTGGCGGGCAGTTGATGCTCTACGTCGGCAACGAATCACAGGCACCCGACGAGCTGGCCGGCGATCTCGGGCTGATTCGTGTGGACGAGCGTGCCGAAGTCCTGCTTTTGCGCAGCCACGACGACATTGTTTTCGAAGGTTACCGAACCCTCGACGGCATAGCTCATGTCGCGTACAGCCAACTGGTTCTCGACGGACTGGCAGGACCTGGGCGGATGCCCGCCGAAGCCGAGGCTGTGCTGGCCTATATGTCCGCGAACGAAAAATCCTGGCGGCGCCGGCTGTCGCGCACCGCCTGACACCCGCCTGTTCCTCACCATGCTTTTCACCACAAGCCGGAAAGAAAGCGAACCTGGTGTCCAAGACTCCGGAGAATATCGATCCACAAGAACTCACTGTTGTCGCGCGGAGCGTACTACTCGATGGGCTCGAAGCTTTACGCGAGCACTTGGCCGCGATAACAGTGGTCGGCGCTCAGGCCGTGTACTTGCGAACCACGGAGGCGGCGATCGCCACCGCCGCATACACCTCCGATGGCGATCTGGGCATCGATCCTGAGCTTCTGCGAGACGAACCGTTGCTCGAAGCGGCCTTGCAGAACGCCGGGTTCGGCTCCTGCAGACAAGTCAACCCGGACTGTGGTGCCGATCGGCGACAATCCACGGAATCGAAACAGCCGTCGAACTCGACCTGCTCGTAGGCAGTTCGCTGAAACCCGGTGGGCGCGGCGCGCGAATCGAGCCCCACAGCAAACGGGCCGCGCGCCGGGTCGACGGTATCGAGACCGCGGTGGTGGACCGATCACCGGTCACGATCACCGGGCTGGGCAACGCCGACAATCGATCCATCTCCGTTCACGTCGCGGGCCCCGCGGCCCTACTGGTCGCAAAAGCTCACAAAATAAGGGATCGCTACGAAGCACGCCTGGACAAGCCACACCGCTTGGTCGGCAAGGATGCCAGTGACGTCTACCGGTTGATGGTGACCACGCCCGTCTCGGAAGTGGCCGATTCGTTCCGCGCGCTTGTCGCGGATACCAGGGTGGGCGCTGTCACCAGTTCCGGGCTGCGACACCTCCGCGAACTCTTCGGCGGTGCGGACACCCCTGGCGTGCGGCTCGCGATCGAAGCGCTGGCAGGCGACATCCCGGAACGCCGCATCCGCGCGCTGGCCCCGGCTTTCGTCAACGCGCTCCCCAACGTCTCCTGAGTCCGCCAAGGGCCCGAGTACCTCGACGACAGTGGTGGTCGCGCCGGGAAGCGTGTCAGGAGCCGCTGCCGCCGATGCGGCGGATGATCTTGGCGAGGATCGCCGAGACGACGAGCCAGAACACCGCGGCGATGCCGTAGTTCACCAGCACGCGGAGCTTGGCGTCACTCGGCTCGAAGAGGTCCTTGAACCCGAGCGACAGGCTGTCGGCCCAGCCGCGGGTGAACGAGACGATGCCGTTCATCGGATTGGCCTCGCCGACCACGAAGATCACGTGCAGCACGAGCAGCGCGGCGAAGATCAGGCCGAGCCACCGCACGACGCTCGCGAGAATCGACGCGGTCCGCTCACGGGCCTTGCGCCAATCGACCTCGACTCGAGGCTTCGCCTGGCTCTCTTCGGCCGACTCAGCGTGTTCACCCATGCACGGCAGTCTGGCACGTCGCTACCCCATTCGCTACCCGCTGGTAACACGGATGGCCGACCCGTCGTAACAGTTGTATTGCGACCGGCCCTCCCGTCCGGCGCGTCCCGTGGGTTATGGTGACTTCGTGGCGCGTGCTCTCCTGCTTCGGTGCCGCGACGGGGCCTGACCGGACCGGCTCCCTGTCGCGGGGCTTCGTAGTGCCGCCGGTCGCCGGACCGACCATTCAGGAGATCCACCCCTCATGAGCACGCCCGACCCTCGTATCGCCACCAGCCGCGTACGTAAGCCATCCCGGCCGGCGCCCGCCGACCAGCCCGTCTGGAACACCCAGCGCGGGACGTCGATGCCCGTCCACCGCTACCGTCCGTGGTACCGCCTGGTCGAGGACATCGACCTGCCGGACCGCACCTGGCCGGACAAGCGCATCGAACGCGCACCGCTGTGGTGCGCCGTCGACCTGCGGGACGGCAACCAGGCCCTGATCGACCCGATGTCGCCCGCGCGCAAGCGCAAGTTCTTCGACCTGCTCGTCCGCATGGGCTACAAGGAGATCGAGGTCGGGTTCCCGGCGGCCTCGCAAACCGACTTCGACTTCGTCCGCGAGATCATCGAAGAGGGCGCGATCCCGGACGACGTGCACATCCAGGTGCTGACCCAGTGCCGTCCCGAGCTGATCGAGCGCACCTTCCAGGCACTGGAGGGCGCCCCGCGCGCGATCGTGCACATCTACAACTCGACGTCGATCCTGCAGCGCCGCGTCGTGTTCCGCGAGGAGCGCGAGGGCATCAAGAAGATCGCGACGCAGGCCGCCGACCTGGTGGTCGAGTACGCGCAGAAGTACTCCGACACCGACTTCCGCTTCCAGTACTCGCCGGAGTCCTACACCGGCACCGAACTGTCGTACGCGGCCGAGGTGTGCAACGCGGTCACCGAGATCTGGCAGCCGACGCCGGAGAAGCCGGCGATCCTGAACCTGCCGGCGACCGTCGAGATGGCGACTCCGAACGTCTACGCCGACTCGATCGAGTGGATGAGCCGGAACCTGGAGCGGCGCGACAGCGTGATCCTGTCGCTGCACCCGCACAACGACCGCGGCACCGGCATCGCCGCCGCCGAGCTGGGATACCAGGCCGGGGCGGACCGGATCGAGGGCTGCCTGTTCGGCAACGGCGAGCGCACCGGCAACGTCGATCTCGTCGCGCTGGGCATGAACCTGTACAGCCAGGGCATCGACCCGCAGATCGACTTCTCCGACATGGACGAGATCAAGCGGACGGTCGAGTACTGCAACCAGCTGCCGGTGCACGAGCGCAGCCCGTGGGGCGGCGACCTGGTGTTCACCGCGTTCTCCGGCTCGCACCAGGACGCGATCAACAAGGGCCTCGACGCGCTGAAGGACGCCGCCGACAAGCAGGGCGTCCCGATCGACGAATACCCGTGGGAGGTCCCGTACCTGCCGATCGACCCGAAGGACGTCGGCCGGACCTACGAGGCCGTGATCCGGGTGAACTCGCAGTCCGGCAAGGGCGGCGTCGCCTACATCATGAAGTCCGAGCACCAGCTGGACCTGCCGCGGCGCCTGCAGATCGAGTTCTCGAAGATCATCCAGCGGCACACCGACTCCGAGGGCGGCGAGGTCGACCCGACGACGATGTGGAACGCGTTCTCGGCCGAGTACCTGGAGCCGCGGACGCCGCTGGAGCTGGTCTCGCAGCGGGTCACCGACAACGGCGGCGGTGAGTACTCCCTCGTCGCGAAGGTTCGTGTCGAGGGCGACGAGCACGAGATCTCCGGTACCGGGAACGGACCGATCGCGGCGTTCTTCGACGCACTGTCCACTGTGGGCTTCGACCTGCGGCTGATGGACTACAGCGAGCACACGCTCTCGCCGGGTGACGACGCGCGGGCGGCTTCGTACATCGAATGCGCGATCTCCGACCGCGTGTTCTGGGGCGTCGGCGTGGACCCGTCGATCGTGACGGCGTCGCTGCGCGCGGTCGTCTCGGCCGTGAACCGCGCCAACCGGTAACTCTGCGACGGTAGTTCCGTTAAGGCCACCTTACGGGCGTCTGACGCCCGTAAGGTGGCCTTAACGGCATTTCGGGAAGGTGACGTGAAGGCCGAGAGGTTGGTGGCGCTGCTGTTCACGTTGCAGCGCAGGCGGAGTGCGACGGCGGCCGAGCTGGCGGAGGAACTCGGCGTCTCCGAGCGCACCATGCACCGCGACCTCGCCGCGCTGCGTGACGCCGGGGTTCCACTGTGGACGGAGCCGGGGCGGCACGGCGGCTTCCGGCTCGTCGATGGCTGGCGGGCCCGCCTCGACGGGCTCACCGCGCGGGAGGCCGTCGCGCTGTTCGCCCTCGGAGTTCCGGACGCACTGGCCGGGCTCGGGCTGGGCACCGCGGTGTCGGCGGCGCACGCGAAGGTGTCCGCAAGCATGCCGGGCGAACTGCGTGAGCAGGCCGAACGTGTCGCGGGCCGGTTCCACCTCGACGCGCCGGGCTGGTTCCGCGCCGAGGACGACGCCGCCGAACTCGCCACGATCGCCCGCGCGGTCTGGGCGCAGCATCGGCTCGACGTGCGGTATCGGCGTCGGGACAAACTCGCCGAGCGGGTGCTGGAGCCGCTCGGGCTCGTGTTGAAGGCGGGCAACTGGTACCTCGTCGCACGCGTCCCCGCCGATGACGCGCTGCGCACCTACCGCGTCTCCCGGATGACGTCGGTGACCGACATCGAGGAACGCTTCGAGCGTCCGGCGGACTTCGACCTGGCCGGCTGGTGGCGCGAGTCCTCGGCGAAGTTCGAGGTGGTCGCTCGGCCGGTCCGGGTTCGGGTCCGGCTGAGCCGCGACGCCGTGCACGGACTGCGCCGGGTTTTCCGCGCCGAGTACGTCGCCGAAACCGTCGTCTCGCTCGGCGAACCCGGCGAAGACGGCTGGGCCGAGGCCGAACTCGCGCTGGAAAGCCGCGAAATCGCCCTCGGCCAGCTCACCGCGCTCGGGCCCGGCGTCGAGATCCTGGAACCGCGGGAGCTGCGGGCCGCGCTCGCGGACATCGGTGCCGCGATCGCGTCCCGCAACTCTTGACCGATCAGCGATATCCCGTGGTGTCGGCGGGTTTGCCCGCGTGCTCGACCTCGACGATGTACCGCCACGCGTCGGGACGGCTGCCGTCGAGGTCGTCGATCTCGTACACCTTCGCGAGTTGACCGCTGCTCAGCGTCTGCCCCGACCAGCGGTTCCGCTCCGGGTCCGCGGCCAGCGCGGCCACCGTGCGCCCGGCGAACGTCGGCGTCTCCGAGATCGCGAAGTGCGGCACCTTCGCACACGCGTCGCGCCAGTTCTCCTCGGTGACGCCGTAGATGTCCAGCATCGCCTCCGACCGCAGCCAGCCCGGCGTGAACGCGACGGCGGTGCAGCCGTACTCGGCCAGCTCGGCGGCCTGTCCGATCGCGAGCAGATGCGCCGAGGCCTTGGTGACGTAGAACGGCAGCGACGTTCCCTCGCGGTAGTTCGCGTTGAACTCGGCGGTGCCGTCGGTCATTTCGACCACCAGCCCACCGGGCCGCCGGATCATCAGCGGCAGCAGGAAATGGCTGGTGATCACGTGCGCGTCGATGCCGAGCCGGAACATCCGGAGCCCGCCCTCGAGCGAGTGCTCCCACACCGGCTTGGCCCATTCGAGGTGGTGATCACCGCCCCACAGGCCGTTGACGAGGATGTCGAGCCTGCCCTGCTCGGCGTCGATCCGCTTCGCCAGCGCCTCGACCTGATCCTGCTCGAGATGGTCGACGCGGATCGCGACCGCCTTCCCGCCCGCCGCCTCCACCAGATCCGCGGTGTCCTCGATGGACTCCGGACGGTCCACTTCGGACCGCTGGGCCCTGGTGCTGCGGCCCGTGACGTACACCGTCGCGCCCGCGCGGCCGAGTTCGACCGCGATCGCCCGGCTCGCTCCGCGCGTCCCTCCCGCGACCAGCGCGACCTTGCCCGACAGATCCCTCATCCGTGCTCCCGTGTTCGTCGTGGAACTCCTGCTCCGACCACGGTCGAGCCGAACCATGACAACTCCTGTCATGGTTCGCGGGAGAAGCTCGTGAACGTCGTGCGGGAAACGTTCACCCTGGGTCCGCCGACGCGGCGTGGAGCGAGCAACACCGCTGTGTCCCACGTCCCGAATGCTCCGCTGGGGACGTTCAACGTCGCGAACGGAGCGTTCGAGACACAGGATGCCGCCGCACAGCACTCAAGGAAGCCTTCAGCGCACCACCTTCAGTTCGCAAGCGCGGCCAGGATCTCCTCGGGCGTGGTGCGCGTGGTGTAGTCCGGGTGGACGTCGATGAAGCGGATGACCCGGTCCTGCCCGACGACGAGCACCGCCGGATGCGGCAGTTCCCAGTCTCCCGTCCCGTTGCGCTCGCCGACGTCACCGACCAGCGTCGCCATCGCGCCCTGGACGTCCTCGCCGGGCCGGAAGGTGATGCCCAGCGAGCGCGCGACCACGTTCCCGACGTCGGAAAGCACGTCGAAGGTCAGCTCGTTGGACTCCACTGTGGACAGTGAGCCGTCCGGAAGTTCGGGACTGATCGCGGCCAGCCGGGCACCCGACGCGGCGAGCGCGGGCACGACCTCCTGCTGGTACGTGCGCAGCGTCAGATTGCAGTACGGGCACCAGCTGCCGCGATAGAAGACCAGCACGGCCGGGGCTGCCGCGGTCAGGTCCGCGAGGCTCACCTGCGCCCCCGCCGGGCCGGGGAGCGTGAAGTCCGGCATGGGCGAGCCGACCTGTGCGAACTTCGCCGTGTCGACGTCCTTCTTGCGCTCGACGTCGGCCGCGAGCGGGCCCGCGACCTCGGCCGGAACCGCCTCCTGGACGTGCGCGCGAATCCCGGCCAGCTCGCGGTTGAGTGCGTTCCCCACTGTGCGTCCTCTCGGTTGTACCGTTCAGTACATCGATGCCGAATGTACTATCCAGTACATGGAGACGCAAGGAGCGGCGGTGACACCGCAGGGCAGGCGGACCAGGGACGCGATCGTGGACGCCGCCGCGGAGCTGATGTACGTCCACGGCGTCGCGGCGACGAGCGTCGACAAGGTCCTCGCCGCGAGCGGGGCCGGGAAATCGCAGATGTACCACTACTTCAAGGACAAGAACCAGCTGGTCGAGGCGGTCATCGACCGGTTCCTGCGCATCATCCTCGCCAACCAGCCGACCATCACCGCGCTGGATGGCTGGGCCGCGTTCGACCGGTGGACCGAGGAGATCCTGGACGTCCACCGCCGCGCCGGTCATCCGGTCGCCTGTCCGCTGGGCAACCTCGCCGGGGAACTCGGCGACGACCCACGCGTGTCCGCGCTGCTCGACAACGCGTACAAGGAATGGGAGTCACATCTCGAACGCGGACTGACTTCCTTGCGGGACAAGGGAGAACTCCGCGCCGACGCGGACCCCGCGCGGCTCGCGCAGGCGACGATGGCCTGTGTCCAAGGTGGACTGTTGCTGGCCCACATCCGGCAGGATCTCACCCCGCTGGAGGACGCACTGAAGATCGCGGTGACGCACCTGCGAAGCCACGCGGCGTGAACCTGTCCGGCTCCTGTCGGCTTGCTGTGAGTCCCCCATGATTCCGGGCCATCCGCCCACCGGAGGTCGCTTAATGGAAGGGTGAACGGATCGACGACGGGCCTGCTGGTGTTGTTCGTCGTCTCGCTGGTGCCGCTGCTGCCCACCGAGGTGACGATCATCGGCATGGCCGTCGCGGCCGCCCGGGGCGGGCCACCGCTCGCGCTGGTCATCGGCGTCGCGGCCGCGGGCTGCCTCGTCTCGGACCAGGTGCTCTACCTGCTCGGCCGCTCGGGCGGGCAAGCTCTGCTCGCCAGGCTGAGCCGACGTCGCCGGTTCGCCGCCGGCATCGGCTGGCTCGACGGGCGGTTGCAGCGGCATCCGCGGCCGGTGCTCGTCGTCGCCCGCTGGCTGCCTTCGGGTGGGACGGTCGGCGCGCTGCTGGCAGGTTCGCTTCGCTGGCCACTGCGCGAATTCCTCACCGCGTCGGCCATCGGCATCACGCTCTGGACGTCCTATGTGGCCCTGCTCGGCTACGCGGGCGGCCAGTTGATCGCCGAGCCCGGGATCGGCATGGCACTCTCCCTGGCCATCGCGCTGATCCTGGGTTCGGTGCTCACTCTCGGCATCCGGCGCCGCGGTACGGCTTAGGTGGCGAGCGCGGCGACTTCGGCACGCAGCTCGTCGACCACCGTGGCCACCGCGGGCCTGCCGAGCGCGCCGGCCCGGCACACCACCTCGACGAGCCGCGCCGCGCGGATGCCGGCGAGCGGACGGCAGACGAGACCGCTGCCCCGCCGATCGTCCACTGTGTACCGGGGCAGCAACGCCACGCCGTGGCCGGCCGCGACAAGGCGTTCGATGATGCGGAAGTCGTTGATGCGCTGGACGATCTGCGGGCGCACGCCGGTGCGGACGGTCAGCGAGCGGAGCACGTCGTCGACCGGGAAGCCGAAGTCGACGCTGATCCAGCGTTCGTCGGCCAGCTCGGCGAGTTCGACCCGGCGTTTGCGGGCCAGCCGGTGGCCGACGGGCAGGGCGACGTCGAGGGGTTCGCGCAGCAGCGGCACGACCTCGATGCGGCCGGATTCGAACTCGGGCGCGTGCTCGTCGCGGTGCGCGACCACGACGTCGTAGTCCGCGAGCAGGCCGGGCACCTCCGGTGGCGTCATGTCGACGTCGCGGACGTCGACCTCCAGTCCCTCGTAGGCGCCGACCCGGTGCAGCAGCCCCGGCAGCAGCATGAGCCCGGCCGACTGGAAGATCGCGACCCGGACGCGCCCTCGTGGTGCGCTGCGGTATGTGTCCAATTCGGACTCCGCGCGGTCGAGCGCGGCCAGCACCTCGTCGGCGCGGGCGACCAGCGCGCGGCCGGCGTCGGTGAGCCGCAGCCCGCGTCCGGCCGGTTCGGTGAGGGGCAGCCCGACCTCCGTTTGGAGCGCGCGAAGCTGCTGGGACACCGCGGACGGCGTGCAGTGCAGGGCCCGCGCCGCGGCGGTGACGCTGCCGCGGTCCGCGAACTCCCTCAGTGTGCGCAGCCTGCCGATGTCCACGGCCGCAGCATATGTGAAGGCGACACTTCACAGTGGACTCAACGACGCAGCGCGGTCTCCTTGTCCATATGCGACAGCTTCTCGGGGTTGCGCACGGCATACAGCCCGGTGATGAGGCCGTCGTCGATGCGGACCGCCAGGACGGTGTCGACCTCGCCGTCGAACCGGAGCACCAGCGCCGGGTAGCCGTTGACCTGCGCGGGCAGCAGCGTCCCCTCGGCCATCTTGCCCAGCCCGGCGGCCAAGACCCGGCCCACCTTCTCCGCCCCGGTGACGGGCCGCAGCACGGCCTGCACGACGCCGCCGCCGTCGCCGAGGAGGACGACGTCCGGCGCGAGGATGTCGAGCAGATCCTGTAACTCACCGGTTTCCACCGCACGCTGGAACGCGGCGAGCGCGCCGCGCGCCTCGGCGGGCGAGACGACACCGCGCGGCCGCCGGGCCGCGACGTGCGCCCGTGCCCGATGGGCGATCTGGCGGACCGCCGCCGGGGTCTTGTCGACGGCGTTCGCGATCTCGTCGTAGTCCAGATCGAACACCTCGCGCAGCACGAACACCGCGCGTTCGGTCGGCGCGAGCGTCTCCAGCACCAGCAGCATCGCCATCGAAACGTTGTCGGCCAGTTCGACGTCCTCGGCCACATCCGGCGCAGTCAGCAACGGCTCGGGCAACCACGGGCCGACGTAGGACTCCTTGCGACGGCCGAGCGTCCGCAGCCTGCTCAGCGCCTGACGCGTGGTGATGCGGACCAGGTAGGCACGCTGATTCTCGATCTCGTCGAGATCGACGCCCGTCCACCGAAGCCAGGTCTCCTGCAGGACGTCCTCCGCGTCGGCGGCCGACCCGAGCATCTCGTAGGCGACGGTGAACAGCAGATTGCGGTGGGCGACGAACGCCTCGGTGGCGGTGTCCGTCCGCTCGCTCATGGGGTGGCTCCTGTCCGTGCGCTCACAACAGTGTCGCCATCAGACGCCCGGTCTCGCCGGTTTGTGACATCGCCTGTCTGTGTCGCTCGTCACGCGGCCGAGGTGTCACAAACCCCGGGGTGTCCGGCATCTGGTGGTCGTTCAGGTACGACACCACGAGTGAGGACGAGGTCATGGAAGCCCGATTCAACATGTTCGAGAACGAGATCGCCGCGAAGTTCGGCAGGCGGTTCGCCAACACCGCGATGGTGATCGCCCAGTCGCCGCTGCCGAAGTCCACGCAGGAGCTCGTGTCGCTGCGTGCCAGCCAGATCAACGGCTGCGGCTTCTGCACGGACATGCACACCAAGGACGCCGCGGCAGCCGGCGAGACCGCGGTCCGGCTCAACCTGGTCGCCGCCTGGCGCGAGGCCACCGTGTTCACCGAGGCCGAGCGGGCCGCACTGGCGTTCACCGAGGAGGGCACCCGGCTCGCCGACCACCACCATGGCGTGTCCGACGAGACCTGGGCCCAGGTGCGCAAGCACTACGACGACGACCAGCTCGCGGCGCTGATCTGCCAGGTCGCCCTGATCAACGCGGCCAACCGGATGAACGTGATCGTGCGCAACCCGGCGGGTTCCTACGAGCCCGGCATGTTCGACAGCTTCGTGAACTGAGCGGCGGACGCGTCCCGGCCCGGTACCGCTGACCGGGCCGGGCAGGCGACTGTGAAGGAGCACTGCACAGTTCGTGCAGATTTCCTCGCTGGTCCTTCACGATCGGGTTAACGAGAGTGGGTGACATGCCCATCCGTGATCGTCTGCTCGCCGTGCTCGTCGCCGTCCTGTGGGGCTGCAACTTCCTCGCCATCCACGTCGCGCTCGGGCAGTTCCCGCCGGTGTTCGCCGGGGCGCTGCGGTTCGCGGTGATCGCGATCCCGACGATCCTGTTCGTGCCGTGGCCGAAGGTCAGGATCCGCTACCTCCTCGGCTACGGGCTCGGGTTCGGCACCGGGCAGTTCGCGTTCCTGTTCATCGCGATGAACACCGGGATGCCGACCGGGCTCGCCTCGCTGGTCCTGCAGGCCTCGGCGCCGTTCACCGTGCTGCTCGGCGCGTTCTTCCTGCGGGAACGGGTCAGCGGCCGTCAGCTCGCCGGGATCCTGCTCGCCGTGGCGGGTATGACGGCGATCGCCTGGCAGCAGTCGGGGCACGCCGCGCTGCTGCCGGTGATCCTCACCCTGCTGGCCGCGCTGAGCTGGGCGTTCGGCAATCTCGCGACGCGGCAGGCCGCGCCGGAGAACCCGCTGCACTTCACGCTGTGGATGTCCGTGGTGCCGCCGCTGCCGATGTTCGCGCTGTCGCTGCTCATGGAGGGCCCTTCGGCGCAGTGGCACTCGCTGACCACGCTGGGCACGAAGACCGGGCTGATCGCGCTCGGCGGGCTGGCCTACATCGTGCTGCTCGGCACGATCGCGGGCTCCGGGATCTGGACGACGCTGATGCGGCGCAACCCGGCCGGAGTCGTCGCGCCGTTCTCGCTGCTCGTGCCCGTGGTCGGGCTGTCGATGTCGTTCTTCGTGCTCGACGAACGGCCGAGTCTGCTCGAAATCGCCGCGGCCACGGTCGTCATCGGCGGAGTGCTGCTCGGGTCGCTCCAGCGACGGCGCCGCGCCGCGGACCTCGACGGGGAGCTACCACCCGTCGAGGCTCCGGCGAAGGTGTGACCGCCCGGCTCAGGCCTTGGACTGCTCGGTGGCCGTCGAGTCCTTTTCGGACGGAGCCTCCGAGCCGTCGTGGTGCTTCCTGGCCATCCGCTTCTTGATCACCAGCATGAAGACGAGCCCGAAGAGCACCGCGACACCGAGGCCGACGTACGAGAAGTTCTTGAGCCACTTCTCGGCCACCACGCCCAGGTAGTAGATCAACGTGGTGGTGCCCGCGGCCCAGACGATGCCGCCCGCCGCGTTGGCCATCAGGAACCGCGGGTAGTGCATGCCCAGCGAACCGGCGAGCGGTCCGGCGAGAATGCGGAGAAATGCGACAAAGCGGCCGAAGAAGACTGCCCACGCGCCGCGTTTCTGGAACATCCGCTCGGCATTGGCGATGTGGTCCGGGCCGAAATGCTTCGGGAATTTGCGCCCCGCCCACGCGAGTAGTCGCGTACCGCCCTTGCGGCCGATGGTGTACCCGATGCTGTCACCGATGATCGCGCCGGCGCTCGCGAGAATCGCGATCCACACCGGGCTCAGCTGGGAATGCTGCGACGACAGCAAAGCCGCGCTGATCAGGACGACCTCACCGGGCAGCGGAATCCCCAGGCTTTCGATCATGATCACGAGACCGACGATCAGGTAGACCGAAAGCGGCGGAATCGCCTCCAGCCACTGGTCGATGTGCACGTCCTTACCCCCTGCTGCTTTTGTCCGATTTGTTCCGGGAAACGCGGCTTCGCACCCGCAGGGTACCGAGGCCAGGGTAGGCCGCGAAGCCAACTCAGGTATTACCCGGCGTCCGACTTCGGGCTTAGGCGAGCTGTGCGGCGCGGGATTCCAGGTAGGCGCGTTCCGGAATGCTCAGGGTCCGGCGAGCCGCCTCGAGGTAGTGCTCACGGGCCGCGTCGACCTCGCCCAGCTGTTCCAGCAGGTGAGCCCGGACCGCCTCGACGCGGTGGTGCTTCGCGAGCGCGGTGTCCTGTTCGGCGTCGGCGAGTTCGTCGAGTGCGGCGCGTGGTCCGTGCACCATCGCGACGGCGACGATGCGGTTCAGCGTCACCATCGGGCCGGGCGCGACGTTCCGCAGGAGGTCGTAGAGCGTGAGGATCTGCGGCCAGTCGGTGTCCTCGGCCTTCGCCGCTTCCGCGTGCACGGCGGCGATCGCGGCCTGCAACTGGTACGGCCCGATCGGAGCAGTCGCGAGCGACGTCGTGATCAGTTCGACGCCCTCGGCGATCGCGTCGCCGTCCCACAACCGCCGGTCCTGCTCCGCGAGCGGGACAAGGGCACCTGAGCGGGTCCGCGCCGGGCGGCGGGCCTCGGTGAGCAGCATGAGCGCGAGGAGCCCGGCGACCTCGCCGTCGTCCGGCAGTTCGTTCCGCAGTTGCCGGACGAGCCGGATCGCCTCGGCGGTCAGCTCGACGCGGTTCAGCGCGCTGCCGGAGCTGGCCGTGTGTCCCTCGGTGAAGATCAGGTACAGCACCTGCAGCACGGCGGCGAACCGCTCGGCGCGGTCGGCCTCGGGCAGCCGGAACTCCGCGCCGGCCGCCTTGATCCGCTGTTTCGCCCGGCTGATCCGCTGTGCGATCGTGGCTTCCGGGACGAGGAACGCGCGGGCGATCTCCGCGGTCGTGAGCCCGCCGACCGCGCGCAACGTCAACGCCACCTGCGACGGCGCGGTGAGCGCCGGGTGACAGCAGAGCAGCAGCAGCGTCAGCGAGTCGTCGACGGCGGGCGCGGGGTCCGGGTCCGGCGGGGCCAGCGCGGCGACGGTCTCCTCACGTCGCTGCCGGGCCGTGTCGGAACGCCAGAGTTCGATGCGGCGACGGGACGCGGTGGTGATCAGCCAGCCCTTCGGGTTGGCCGGGATACCTTCCGACGGCCATTGCGTCGCGGCGGCGAGCAGGGCTTCCTGCACCGCGTCCTCACAGGTGTCGAAGCCGCCGTACCGCCGGACGAGCGCGCCGAGGACCTGCGGCGCGAGTTCCCGCAGCAGGCCCGTGATGGACGGCGTCGTCACATCTCGTCCCCGTACAGCCCCATCACCGGCCGGACCTCGACGGTCGAGAACTGGGCTTCCGGGATGCGCGCGGCGATCTCGATCGCGCGGTCGAGGCTTTCGCATTCGAGCAGGTAGAACCCGGCGAGGAACTCCTTGACCTCGGCGAACGGGCCGTCGGTGGCGATCGTCTCGCCGCTTCGGACACTCACCTGTTTCGTCAACGAGACACCGGCGAGCCGCTCGGACACGATGCGCTCGCCCGAGGCGTCGAGGTCGTCGTTGAGCCGCTGGTAGTAGGCGAGCCCGGCGGCGCGCTGCTCCTCCGACATCCCCTCCCAGGCCGTGCGGGACTCCGGGTTGCCGTAGATCAGGACGACGTACTTCATCTCCCACCTCCGGGAAAAAAACTTCGCCGGGATGTCGAGAACGCGCTCCCGGCTTCTACGTCCCGGGTGAGCGCGGCCGGGAAACGGCCGCCGGACCCCAGGAGAACACGATGAGCATCCAGGACGAGAAGCAGATCCGCGAGCTGTTGGCCGCCCGCGAGGCCGCGATGTCCGCACGGAACGCGGAGGCGCTCGAGGCCGACGTGGCGGCTGACGTCGTCGCCTTCACCCTCGCGCCGCCGCTGGTGCAGCAGCCCGCGGACTTCACCGGCGTCGAGCAGCGACGGGCCTGGTTCGCCGGCTTCGACGGCCCGATCGAGTACGAGATCCGCGATCTGGAGATCACGGTCGGCGGGGACGTCGCCTACACGCACAGCCTGAACCGGCTTTCCACGACGCCGAAGGGCATGCCCGCGAAGTTCGACCTGTGGTTCCGGTCGACGGTCTGCCTGCGTCGCGCCGACGGCCGCTGGCAGATCACCCACGTGCACGAGTCGACCCCGTTCTACATGGACGGCACGATGCGCGCCGCCCTCGACTTGACGCCGTGAAAGTCCGTGGGGGCCACATCGAGGGACTCTGGGT
>NZ_JBHYIQ010000015.1:123558-144956 GCF_042739895.1 Amycolatopsis sp. NPDC059021 | reverse complement strand
TAATCCTTTGAGGTACACAGTTTATCACAAGGAGGCCCCCACGGACTTTCGAGGGCGGGGCGCACCCTACCTGGGTGCGCATTTCGGTGGGTGGCGCCGTCCTTTGTGGATGGTCGGACATGGGCGGGTGTGGCCGGCGATGTCCCGAACGGGGCGTTGGCGGCGTTGAGCGTCCCGAACGCGTCGTTCAGGGC
Organism: Amycolatopsis sp. NPDC059021; assembly: GCF_042739895.1. Taxonomy (NCBI): domain Bacteria; kingdom Bacillati; phylum Actinomycetota; class Actinomycetes; order Pseudonocardiales; family Pseudonocardiaceae; genus Amycolatopsis; species Amycolatopsis sp. NPDC059021. The sequence goes on along the minus strand of NZ_JBHYIQ010000015.1, from coordinate 144,762 downwards.
AACAGCTCCTCGGCGCCGGACCTCGTGCTCATGTCCCGAACGCTCCGTTCGCGACGTTGAGCGTCCCCAACGGAGCGTTCGCGACGTGCGTCGCCGCCGCGTGGCTATCCACAAAGGACAGAGCGAGCGGCGGAGTTCAGGAGCGCGGGATCCAGGACGGCGGAGCGCCGTCCAGATTCGTGGCCTTCTCGACGAAACACAGGTTGTGGTAGAAGTGCAGGCCGCCGATCGCGGCGTCCGTCGCGCGTGGCTGCCGTCCTTCGATGTCCTCGTGGTTCAGCCCGTCCACGAGCTGTTTGAGGAAGCCGACGCTCGTCGCCGGGTCGTCGAACACGTCCGCCCGGCCACCGAAGTTCGGCCAGTACGAGGTCTGCAGGTCCTCCAGCACGTAGAGGCCGCCGTCGCGCAACACGGGGAAGAGCGCCCCGAAGGAGGCCAGCAGATGCGCGCTCACGTGGCTGCCGTCGTCGATGACGATGTCCAGCGGACCGGTCTGCGCGACGACCTCGGCGAGGTCCGTGGGTGACGACTGGTCGCCGGCGAGCACCGTGAGGCGCTGTTCGGACAGGGCGGACTTGTCGGTGATGTCCAGCCCGAAGACGGACGCCCTCGGGAAGTATCGCTTCCACATGTGCAGGGAGGCGCCGCCCCGGCCGGGATCCGCGTAGCCGCCGACACCGATCTCGAGAATCGTCAGCGGACGATCCCGGATCGCGTCGAAATGGTGTTCGTAATGCCGGGGGTATTGGTGGATGCCCCATTTGTCGGAGCCGTAGCGTACGCACAGCTCGGCCAGCCCCGCCGCGTACGGCCGGTCGATGGCGTCGAGCAGGCGGCGCACCACGGCGAAGGTGGGCGGCGGGTCGGTGATGAACTCGCGCGAGTCCAGGTCCCGCCAGCGCAGGACCCGGGTCGCCGCCGGACGCGGACCGCGCGGGCCGAACAACCCTTGCACGACCTCGGCCAGCGACTGTTCGACGACGGCGTCCGGCGCCGCTCCCGAAGGCTCGCCGGGAAGGTGCACCGAGACGGTGTCCCCGCCGTGTCGCAGCGCGAAGCGTACTTCCACCCCGGTGTACGTGCCGAGATCGGCCCGGTGCCGCAGCTCGGCGAGCACGATGTCCGCGACCACCGGCACGCCAAGGTCGTCGATGGCCGCGACGATCTCCTCGGGCGAGCCACCCGCCGCCGAAACGAGCCGTGCGACCCCCTCGCGGATTTCCCCCACTATCCGTGTCATTCCTCGATAATCGCGAGAAACGCGGTGCGGGAACAAGACGGTGTCATCCGTTTGGCAGTGTTCTTACAACTGTGCCCTCACTGTCGCCGTGACAGTTCCGTCAGCGCCGTCACTTTCCCGCCTTGCACAAGCTGAGCGTCTTGCCGATCAGCGAGCCGAGGCTGATCTTGTCGTTGTCCGCCCCGGTGGCCCGCAGCGGCTCGATGCTCGCGATCCCCGCCTCGGCCGCCTTGTCGTTGAGCGCGTAGGCCTTTCCGTCCGGCGCGACGAACACCGCCTGCGGGCCGGGACGGCATTCCATCGTGCCGTGGTCGACCGTGAGCGGCCACATGTACGCGAGGTTCTGCCGCGACACCTCCTGGCGGTTCGAGGTCGGCTTCGGCAACGGGACGGGTGCACTGTTCGGCGGATTGTTCGCGCCGGAGCCACCGCACGCGGCCGTCAGCGCGAGGCCGAGTGCCACGGCGGTACCGGCGATCCAGCGGAGCTGCGCGTTCATGGTTCTCCCTGTGGACGGACGGTCGTCGTGGCAGGTACGTAGCGCGCCGCCGCCGGGCGGTTCACTGCCGCGTCAAGACGGCAGGATTGGCAGTCCCGGCGCGGTTACATTCCCAGGGAGAGCCTTTCGCTCGAGGAGACACCGGGGGAGTTCATGGCGTTCACGCCGAGGATCGACGTCGTCTGCACCGCGTTCAACCGCTCGGACGCGATCCGGCCGACCATCGACAGCGTGCTGGCCCAGACCGTCGAGGACTGGTCCCTCATCGTCGTGTCCGACGGGTCCACCGACGACACCGACGACGTCGTCCGGTCCTACTCCGACCCGAGGATCCGGCTGATCCGCGTCGAGCCCTACGGTCACCCCGGCGGCCCGCGCAACGTCGGTGTCGCGGCCGCGAAGGCGCCGTACGTCTGCTATCTCGACCACGACGACGTCTGGCTCCCCGAACACCTCGAAGTGCTGCTCGGCCGCCTCGAATCCGGCGCCGAGCTGGTGGCCACCGGCTGCGTCCGCGTCGACGAGGACGGCGTCGAACGCGAGCGCACCGGGCTCACCGATCTGATCTGGCATCCGGAGATCCAGACCGTCAACGTCATGTTCGAGCCCTCCCGCGTCGGGCACGCGCGGCCGTTGCTCGCCGAGGCGGGCGGCTGGTCCACCGCGCGGGCGGGGTTCGAGGACTGGGACCTGTGGTTCCGCCTGACCCGCGCGGGCCACGACTTCACCCTCGCCGAGGAACGCACGTCGGTTCAGGTGCTCGGCGCAGGCACCCGTCGCAACGAGCTGCGCGCCCAGCACGCCGTTGTGCTCGGACGCGCCGCCGACGACGAGACCGCGCGAGCCGCGATGGCCGCGATCGCCGAGCAGCGGTTCGAGCTGCGGGAACGGTTCATCGGCGAACTCTGCCGCTGGTACGCGGATCTCGCGGGCACCGGCCGCTACCACGCGCCACCCGGGACCACGACCGAGCGGATCGGCGCCCACCTGCACGACGAGTTCCTCGGCGCGGACAAGCCGAGCCTGCTCGAACAGCTGGTGTACGCGCCGGTCGGCGACAGCGTCGCGATCTTCCTGCCGCTGTGGTGCATGTCCGCCGACCACGTGCGCGACATCGGGGACGTCATGTTCACGCGCTATCCCGGCCAACGGGCGCACCTGCGCGCGCTGCTCGGCGGCTGACACGGGTTCCGGAGGGGGAGCAATGCGGATCGACAACGTGTATCTCGCATCAGCGGGGGTGTGGCTTCCCCGGCGGATGTCCGGGACCGAGGCCGTCGCGCTCGGCCACTACGAGCAGGACGACCTGATCGACAGCGGTCTCGACGGCGCACTGGTCGCGGGCGACGCGGCACCGGTCGACATGGCCGTTTCGGCGGCGGAACAGGCGCTGACGCGGGCGGGCACACGCGCGGGCGACGTCGATCTGCTCATCCACAGCAGCGTTTTCCGCCAGGGCCCGGAGATGTGGGCGGCGACCGGTTATCTGCTGCGGGAACTCGGCTGCGGCTACCCGCCCGCGTTCGAGATCCGCCAGGGCTGCAACGGCATGATGCGGGCGCTGGAGATCGCCGCCGGCCAGTTCGCGCTCGTGCCGGGCACCGCGCTGCTCACCGCCGCGGACAACTTCACCTCGCCGGTGTTCGACCGCTGGCGCGGCGGCGGGCCTGGGTTCGTCGTCGGCGACGCGGCCAGCTCGCTGCTGCTGAACAGCATCGGCGGGTTCGCCCGCGTCCGCTCGGTGAACTCCGCGACGGTGCCGGAGCTGGAGGGGATGCACCGCGGTCAGGAACCCTTGTACAGCCCCGAGGCCGGCCGGCCGATCGACATGACCGCGCGGGCGTTGTGGTTCGTCCATTCCGGACAGACGGTGTCCGGCGCGAACGATCACGCGGTCAAATGGCAGCTGGAAGTCGTGCACCGGTCGCTGAACGAGGCCGGGATCACGCCGTCGCAGGTCGCGCGGGTGCTGTTCACGCATTGCGCCGGATACATGGTCGACCAGTGGATCATGCGGCCGCTCGGGCTGCCGATGTCGCGTTCGGCCTGGGACTTCGGCAGGACGGTCGGCCATCTCGGCGCGAGTGATCACGTCGTCGCGCTGAACCACCTGCTGGAGGCAGGCGAACTGGGGCCAGGCGACCATGTCCTGCTCGCCGGCGGTGCTCCGGGGTATTCCGTGTCGGCGGCGGTGCTGACCATCACCGGACGACCGGCCTGGGCCGGAAGGGAGTGACCATGCGTGACCCGATCGCGATCATCGGCGTCGGCTGCCGTTTCCCCGGGGCGCAGGGGATGGACGGTCTTTGGCGGCTCCTGGAGTCCGAAGTGGACGCCATCGGGGAGATCCCCGCCAGCCGGTTCGACGTCGGCGCTGTGTATGACCCGGAACCGGCCACGCCCGGCAAAACCGTGTCGCGATTCGGTGGTTTCCTCGACGACATCGACCGGTTCGACGCCGCGTATTTCGGGATCTCACCCCGTGAGGCCGCGCATCTGGACCCGCAACAGCGGCTGCTGCTGGAGACCGCCGCCGACGCGCTGCACGACGCGGGACTCACCGCCGACCGGGTCGCGGGCAGCCGTGCCGGGGTGTTCGTCGGCCAGCTGACCACGAACTACTGGGAACACCTGAGCAGGCGCGGAATCCTTGACATCTACGCGAATCTCGGCACCGCCCGCAGCAGTCAGTCGGGACGGCTGTCGCACGCCTTCGATCTGCGGGGGCCGAGTGTTTCGGTCGACACGGCGTGTTCGTCGGGCCTCGTCGCGGTGCATCTGGCGTGCCAGAGCCTGCGCTCCGGCGAGTCGGACGTCGCGCTCGCCGCCGGAGTGAACGTCATCCTCAGCGCCGACGAGGGCATCACGTTCTCGCAGGCGAACATGCTGGCACCGGACGGCCGGTGCAAGTTCGGCGCGGCCACCGCGGACGGGTTCGTCCGCAGCGAAGGCGTCGGCGTGGTGGTGCTGAAACCGCTTTCTCGTGCCTTGGAAGACGGCGACCCCGTCCACGCTCTGGTACTCGGCTCGGCGGTCCGCAACGACGGCGAGAGCGGCGGTTCGATGATGACGCCCGCCGAAGAAGGACAGGTGGAGACGCTGCGCGCGGCCTACGCGGACGCCGGTGTCGATCCCGCGGAGGTCGGCTACGTCGAGGCGCACGGGACCGGGACCCCGGTGGGTGACCCGGTCGAACTCCGTGCCATGGCGCGGGTTTTCGGCGACTCGCGGCGGTTGCCGGTGGGTTCGGTCAAGACCAACATCGGGCACACCGAGTCGGCGGCGGGGATCGCCGGGCTGGTCAAGGCCGTACTCTGCCTCCGGCACCGGCGGATCCCGGCGAGCCTGCACGCCGCTGAACCGACTCCGGCCGTCGACTGGTCGGCGTTGCCGGTCGAGATCGTGCGCGAGGCCCGTCCGTGGCCGGGTTCCGGCCGGGCGATCGCGGGGGTCACGTCGATCGGGATCTCCGGCACGAGCGCGCATTGCGTGGTCGCCGAACACGTCCCGGACCCCGTTCCGCCCGAGGCCGAGCCGAAGACGTCGCGGCTGCTCGCGCTCTCCGCACGCAGCCGTCCGGCGTTGCTCGATCTTGCCAAGTCCTCTGTGGACTATCTCGAAACTGGCGGTGGCCAGACACTTGCGGACATTTGCTTCACCGCGGGTGTGGGCCGCGATCACCACGAGTACCGTATGACCGTTGTCGGCGCTTCACACGGCGAAATCGCGGAGAAGTTGCGCGCCTTTGTGGACGGTCGTCCGGTTCGCGGTGCCGGGATCGGCGAAGCGACAGGAACGCCGAGGATCGTGTTCGTCTTTCCCGGCCAGGGTTCCCAGTGGCCCGGGATGGCGCGGGAGCTGCTGCGCACGGCTCCCGCCTTCGCCGCCGCGCTCGCCGAATGCGACGCGGCCGTGCGGGCCGAAGCCGGATGGTCGCCGATCGAGCTGCTGACCGACGGTGAACTCACCGGAATCTCGTACGTGCAGCCGGCGTTGTGGGCCGTCGAAGTCGCTTTGGCCGCCCAGTGGCGTGCGTGGGGCGTGCTACCGGACGCTGTGGTGGGACACAGTATGGGGGAGGTCGCGGCGGCGTGCGTCGCGGGTTCGCTGTCCCTCGCCGACGGTGCCGCCGTGATCTGCCGCCGCAGTGCCCTGCTCGCCGGAGTCGCGGGCAAGGGCGAGATGGCCTCGGTGGAGCTGACCGTGGATCAGGCCGAGGCCGAGATCGCGTCGTGCGCGGATCGGGTGTCGGTGGCCGTGAGCAACAGCGCAAGCTCGACAGTGCTGGCCGGTGACCCGGTGGCGCTCGACGAGGTCCTGGCCCGGCTGAACGAGCGCGAGATCTTCCACCGCAAAGTCAAGGTCGACGTCGCGTCGCACAGCCCGCAGATGGACGCGCTGCGCCCGGATCTGCTCGCCGCGCTCGCCGGACTGGAGCCGGTGCCGGGTGCGGTGCGCATGGTGTCCACAGTGGATGGTATCGACCTTGGTGGTAGCGAGCTGACCGCGGACTACTGGGCGCGGAACCTGCGTGAGCCGGTGCGATTCGGCGCTGTGACACGTGCGCTGGCCGAGGAGGCGCCGACGGTCTTCGTCGAGATGAGCCCGCATCCGTTGCTGGTGTCCGCCGTTCAGGAAACGCTCGACGTCGTCGGATCGGGTGCGGTCGTAGCGTCGACACGCCGCGACGAGCCGGAACTCGCGACGTTGCTGGACTCCCTCGGCGCGGTGCATCGTGCGGGCGGGCGAGTGGACTGGGCGGCGGTGTGCCCCGGCCGCCGGGTCCGGCTACCCGGCTACCCATGGCAACGGGAACGGTATTGGTACACCGAGGAATCCGCGCCCGTGGGGCATCCGCTGCTACGCGGTTTCGCCAAGCGGGACGACGGCCGGTGGGAGGGCAGGATCGACCTGTCCGTCAACGCCTACCTCACCGGGCACCAGGTCCAGGACACCGTGGTGCTGCCAGGGACGGCATACGCGGAACTCGTGCTGGCGTCGGCCGAAGGACCGGTCGAGCTGCGCGACATCACCTATCATCGCGCGATCTACCTCGACGCGGAACCGGAACTGGGACTGAAAATCGCCGACGGCCGGTTCACCGTGTCGGCTCGGTGCGTCGGGTCCACTTGGGACACCTGTGCGTCCGGCTCGGTGCACGCCGTCCCGGTGTCGCGACCGCGGACGGCACCCGCCGAACTCCACGGCGGGGCCACGGAACATCTGAGCGGCGAGCAGTTCTACGAACGGTCCGGCACGGCCGGGAACCAATGGCTCGGTTCGTTCCGGGGAATCGCCGACCTGTGGCGTCGTGACGACGAGGCAGTGGCGAAGATCGAAATACCGTCATCCATTGTGGACACTCTTGGCGCGCACGTCTTCCACCCGGCGGTGCTGGACGCCTGCGGCCAGGTGCTCGCGGCCACTGTGGACGCGGCCGAGCATGCCCGGCACGGTGCCACGTTCGTCCTCGGCGGCATCGACGCGCTCCGCGTCCACGCGCGGCCGCGGGGAACGGTGTGGTCGCACGCGATCCGGACTCAGGGCGATCGTGACGATTCGTTCACCGGCGATGTCACGGTGACCGACGAGGACGGGAAGGTGCTCGCCGAGTTCACCGGCCTCCGGCTGCAATATCTCGACCCCGCACCGGAAACCGAGCCCGAGGACCTGTTCCACGAGGTGTACTGGCGACGGGTGCCCGTGCCGGAACCGGTGGAGTCGTCCGGCTACTGGGTCGTGTTCGCCGACGGCTCCGGTGTGGGCACCGAGCTGGCCGCGCGGCTCGGGCCCCGCGTCGCGATCGTTCTCCCGGGCGGGGAGTTCCGCGTCGAAGCGCCCGGCCGCTACCGGGTCGATCCGGACGCCGAAGCGGACTACCAGGCGGTGTTCCGCTCTGTCCGGGGCGAGAACCCCGGTGTCACTTGCCGGGGTGTCGTGTACCTGTGGAGCCTGGACGCGTCCGGTCCCGACGACGTCGCGGCCTGCCGGAGGGTGCCGCACGTCGCCAAGGTGCTCGACGGACACGGCGGGCTGTGGCTGGTCACTCGGGGCGCGCACCGGCTCGGCGGTGATCGGGTGGTGCGGCCGGAACAGACCGCGTTGTGGGGCCTCGGCCGGACCCTGGCACGGGAACACGGCGACCGCCGGGTGCTCGTCGATCTGCCCGAGGACACGCCGGTCGACCTGGCGCGCGAGATCCGGGCGGCCGACGACGGCGAGAACCAGATCGCGCTGCGCGCCGATGGCCGGTACGTCGCCCGGCTGGTCCGTGGTGTTGCGGAGGCGGTCTCGGGTCCGTCCGAAATCCGGCCCTCGGCGCCCGGCCTGCTCGACGAACTCGCGCCCCGCCCCGCTTTCGCCGTCGATCCCGGCGACGGCGAGGTGCTGATCCGGGTCGGCCACACCGGGGTCAACTACCGGGACGTCCTGATGGCGACCGGGACTTATCCGGGACAGGGAAACGAAATCGAGCTCGGCTGGGAATGTGCCGGGACCGTGGCCGAGGTCGGTGCCGGTGTCGCCGGACTGTCCATAGGGGACAGTGTCGTGGCTGCGACGGATTCGGCGATGGGTACGCAGGTGCTCGCCGACGCGCGTCTCGTGTTCCCGCTGCCCGCGCGGCTTACCGAGGCGGAGGCCGCGACGCTGCCGATCGCCTACCTGACGGCGTACTACGGCCTTCAGGTTCTCGGTCGGCTGAGGGAAGGCGAACGCGTGCTGATCCATTCGGCGACCGGTGGTGTCGGGCTCGCGGCCGTGCGGTACGCGCAGTGGAAAGGCGCCGAGGTCTTCGCGACGGCGGGGAATCCGGGGAAGCGCGCGACGCTGCGCACGCTCGGGGTGCGGCACGTGAGCGATTCCCGGTCGGTCGATTTCGCCGACGACGTGCTGGCGGCCACGCGCGGGCGCGGAGTCGACGTCGTGCTCAACACGCTGGCCGGGCCCGCGATCGAGGCGAATCTCCGCGCGCTGGCACGCTACGGTCGCTATGTCGACATCAGCAAGCGGGACGTCGTCGAGAACACGCCGGTCGGGCTCGGTCCGTTCGGCAAGAACCTGACGTACTCGGCCTTCGACGTCACGGATCTCCTGCGTGATCGGCCGGAGGAGGCGGCGGCCGCGCTCGGGTACGTCCTCGGCCTGGTCGGGGCCGGACTGCTCGAACCGCTGCCGCACGAGACTTACCCGGCGGCCGACGCGGCCGCGGCGTTCCGGCGGATGGCGTCGGCACGGCACACCGGCAAGCTCCTCCTCGATTTCACCGGTGTCCAAACCGGACAGCCGGAGATCCGGCCGGACGCGACGTACATCGTCACCGGTGGGCAGGGCGGCCTCGGCCGTGTCGTCTGCGAATGGCTGCTGGACAGCGGTGCCTCGCATGTCCTCTCGCTCGGACGTTCGGCGGTCGCGGACACCGGCGATCCGCGCATCGTCCACGAACAGGTCGACGTCGCCGACGAGGCGGCGTTGCGGGCGGTGCTGCGTCGTCGAGAAGAGGCCGGGCTGCCGGTGCCCCGCGGGGTCGTGCACGCGGCCGGGGTGATCGACTACGCCGCGCTCGACGAGGTGACCCCGGAGAAATTCGCGGAAGTGCTGCGGCCCAAGGTCGCGGGCGGCTGGGCGTTGCACCGGGTACTGCTCGGCAAGCCGCTGGACTTCTTCGTGTTGTTCTCGTCCGGCTCGTCGGTCCTCGGCTCACCGCGGCTGGGCGCCTACGCGGCGGCCAACGCGTTCCTCGACGGCCTCGCCGCGCACCGGCGGCTGGCCGGATTGCCCGCGACGAGTGTGAACTGGGGATTCTGGGCGGGAACCGGGATGGTCGCGCGGTACGAGCGCGAGCACGCGCGCGGGCTCGCGCCGCAGGGGTTCACCAGCTTCGGGCCGGAGACCGGGATGGCCGTGCTGGGCGAACTGCTCGACCGCGACGTCACGCAGGCCGCGGTGCTCGCCGCGGACTGGCCGCGCTGGGCCGCCGCCTATCCCGAGGCGGCGAGTGATCCGCTGCTGCGGGAGCTGGTCGGTTCGGTTACGCCCGTGCCGGTTCCCGAGCCTGCCCCGATCGCCGAGCCCGCGCCCGCTGCTCCGGTCGGTGACCTGACGGCGTATCTCGCCGCCGAGATCGCCGGGGTGATGGGACTGCCGGTCGACCGGCTCGACCTCGGCCAGCCCCTGAACCGGCAGGGGTTCGACTCGCTGATGGCCGGGCAGGTGCGGGGCAAGGTCAAGCAGGGCCTCGGCGTGCTGCTGCCGATCACCCGGATGCTCAGTGGCGAAAGCGTCGTCGAGCTGGCGAACGGGCTGCGCGAACAACTCCACGGAAGTCACCCGGACGAGGCGTGAACCGCTCCGGCGCCGGCCGCTACGTACCCGGTAGTCCGACGCTGAGGAGTGAATTGTGGCTACCACCGCACCGGCAAGGGCGGCCGAGGCCCGGCGGGACCGGCCGTCCCTGTGGACCGTCACCGGCACCGAACTGATCAGGATGCGCCGGGGTTTCGTCGGCTGGTACGTCCTGCTGGCGCCCGTCGTCATCACCGTCCCGCTGTACGTCACGTCGTTGTTCTCACCCGAAGCGCGTTCCGGCAAGACCTGGCAGGTGTTCCGGGACGTGTCGCTCGAAGGCTGGGGTGTGCTCATCCCGATGACCGCGGCGCTGCTCTCGGCGCTGACGGTCCGCGCGGATCAGGACGCCTGGCGGCTGTTGCTGTCCTACGCCGTGCCACGCCCGCGTTACCTGCTCGGCAAGTTCGCCGCGCTGGCCGTGCTCACCGGCGTGTCCACGGTGATCCTCGCGGTGCTGCTGTCCGGCGGTGCCGCGCTCAACGGGCAGCTCGGGGCCAGCTTCGGCACGATCGTCGCCGCGTGTTTCCTGCCCTGGCTCGCCGGGCTGGCGACGACAGCGCTGGCACTGGTGGTCGCGGTCATGTGGGGCCTCGGGCCGACGATCGCGGTCGGTGTCGTCGGGATGCTGAGCGGAATGCTGGTCTCCGACAAGGACTGGTGGTACGCGATCCCGTTCGCCTGGCCGATGCGGGTCATCCTGCCGCTCGCCGGGATCGGGCCCAACGGCGTCCCGCTGCGGGCGGACAGCCCGCTGCGCGACCACGGCGTCATCCTGCCCGCCGTCGCCCTCTCGGCGGTCTTGCTCGCCGTGCTGCTCGGGGCAGGCAGTGTCCACATGCGACGGAAGGAGATCTGACGTGCACGCCCTCGAGGTTTCCGCGCTGCACAAGCATTACGGCGATCACCGCGCGCTCGACGGCGCCGATCTGGAGGTGCGGGCGGGCGAGGTGTACGGCCTGCTCGGGCCCAACGGAGCCGGGAAGTCGACACTGATGAAGACCGTGCTCGGCCTGCAACGGCCCACAGGCGGTGAAATCCGGCTCTTCGGGCAACCCTACGACCGGGCGTTGCTGGCCGAGGTCGGCGCGCTGATCGAGACGCCGGGGCTGTGGCCGCAGCTGGACGCCGTCGCGCACCTGCGGATCCACGCGCGGCTGCGTGGTGTGCCGGAGAGCTGGATCCCCCACGTGCTCGACGTCGTCAAGATGGGCGACGTCCGGGAGCGCAAGGTCCGCGCGTACTCGCTCGGGATGCGCTGGCGGCTCGGCATCGCGATCGCCCTGCTCGCGCGGCCGCGGCTGATCCTGCTCGACGAGCCGACCAACGGCCTCGACCCAGTGGGCATCCGGGAGATGCGCGGCATCATCCGCGCACTGGCCGACGGCGGCACCACGGTGCTGATCTCCAGCCATCAGCTGCCGGAGATCGCGCAGGTCTGCGACCGGATCGGGGTGCTGGTCGCGGGCCGGACGCGATACCAGGGGGAGTTGCGGGGGCTGGCCGTGAACGGCGACCTGGAGGCCGGGTTCTTCCGGATCCTGGAGACCTGCGGCTCCGGCGTCCGCTGATTCCCCTCACCCGCCGCTGTGGGTGATCTGCCCCCCAGCTCACCCACAGCGGCCCCTTCGCCGTGCTGGTCATCGCCCCGGCTCACGAGACATGCGCGGCTTGACCGGACGTCCGTCTCCCGCCAGTTCACGGGCTTCCTCGCGGGTGGTCACGAGCTTGTCGAGCGCGGCGTTGAGTGTGGCTTCTTCCCGGCCGAAGTGCTCGCTCATGCGCCGGTGCAGGTGGTCGAGGTGTGCACGGATGTCGTCTTTCGGCGTCTCGCCGTTCGACGACCATGCGCCGAGGGCCTGTTCGAATTCGGTGATCAGGCCGGCGAGCACGACATGGTCGGCTTTGAGCTGCTCGATCGTGGGTTTCAGATCGGGATGTTCGGCGAGCAGGCGTACGAAGAGGCCCTTGTCTTCGCGCACATGGTGGTCGGTCAGCGCGGAGCAGAATCCGTGACAGTGCGTGAGAAGGTCGGCGGAGAGCGAAGCCGTCTTCGTGGCATTGCGCGCACGTTTGAGTTCACGCTCGAGGCGGTGGTGGATCGTCTGAAGCTCGAGCTTCCAAGCGATGATCCGGCGTCGGCTCATGCCGTTGCTCCGGCACATTCCCGGAGGGCACCTTCGAGGTGGGGGTACTGGAACTCGAAGCCCGATTCGAGCAGACGGGCCGGTACGACACGGCGGCCGCCGAGCACGATGGCGGCGCCCGCTCCGACGAAGAGCCGGGCGAGCAATGCCGGCGACCTGCGCGGCCGACCGGCCGACGTCACCCGCGCCAGCGTTTCGGCGAACTCCCGGCTCCGGACCTGTTCGGGCGCGACCAGGTTGTAGGCCCCGTGCCAGCCGTCTTCGGCCATCGCCCGCAGGATGAACGCGACGACGTCGTCGAGGTGGATCCAGGGCAGCCACTGCGAGCCCGGCGCGAAGTACGAGACCTTGCCCTTGCGAGCGTTGCCGAGCTGCCATGCCAGACCGCCGCCCTTCGCGGTCAGCACGAATCCGAGGCGCAGGAGCACGGTCCGCGCGGTCGGCTCCGCGATCGCGGCGGCCTCCCACTCGCGTGATCCCCGCGCGTACTCCCCGGGCAGGGGTGCGGTGTGCTCGTCGACCAGTTCGTCCGTGGGGGAGCCGAATCCGTAGACACCGACCGAGGACGCGTTGATCAGAGTCCGGGGGCCGGGCGATGCGTGGTGCATCGCGGCGACGAGGTGCCGGGCACCCGCGATGCGCTCTCCGGTGGCTTTCCGCAGGTATCCCGGGCCCGTGAAGGGCTTGAACAGCGGAGCGCCCGCCAGGTTCACCACGTGGTCGGCGCCGGTGACCGCGGCCGCCCAGTCGCCGTCCTCTCCCTGGCGGTAGGTGAGGTACCGGGCGGCGCCCGGCACGAGAACCCGGGCACGTCCGGGGTCTCTCGCCAGCACCACGACCTCGTACCGACGGGCGATCAACGCCGCGGCGACGGCTGTGCCGACCAGTCCGGTCGCGCCGGTCATGACGACTTGTCCGGTCAACGTTCACTCCTCGGTCTCGAGGGGAGGGGCGGCCATCAGCGCGGGAAGCCGGTCGAGAAGTTCGTTGTGCCAGTCGATTTCGAGGCACAGCCTGCGCATCGTGTGCTCGAAGATCATCTTCTCCATCGCGCTGAGGTACGGGCCTGCCTCCTCGCGGAGGTGGGACATCTCCTGATGCTGATGGGTGAGCGACGCCCGGCGATCCTCGATGGCCGACCGGACCGCTTCTTCGGTCATGCCGGTGACGTGGCCGAGTGCCAGGTCGATCGGGTCGGGACTCAGCTTCGCTTCACGCAGGGCCGACGCGCGCTGAGTCACCAACTCGTGGCGGCCTTCCTCGGTGATCTCGTAAACCGTGCGGGGTGGCCTGCCCCCTGCCTGTTCGGTACGGACCCGGCGGACGAGGCCTTCGGCCTCCATGCGTTGCAACGCGCCGTACAGCGACCCCGGCTTGATGTTCGTCCACCGGTCGACATGGTCCAGCTGTGCCGCACGGCGGATCTGGTGCCCGTGCATGGGGCCACGACGCGCCAGTTCGCCGAGGACGAAGAGTCTCGCTGAGCTCACCACTTATTCATACGTGATTACTCAAACTTGAGCAAGTGGTCTGCCGGGGCGGGCCGTACTACTGCCGAGGAGGCTTCGACGCGAGGCGCAGGTAGGCGGCGGCGCGACTCAGGACGGGCTCGTCGGCCAGGTCGAGCGACTCGGCGTGACGTAACACCGTGCGTAAGGCGTCCAGGTCGTAGGTACGCACCGCGTGCACCGCCAGCGACGACAACACCGTTCCCCACCAAGGAGAATCGGGCGATCCATCAGGGAGCGGCGGACGCGAAGGGTGCAACAGGCCCAGCGGTTCAGGCGACGTGGTGGACGTCCCGCCGACGCGCTCGTGTTCCGCGGCGGCCATGGCGGCGACCATCGTCGTGTGATGGCAGGTCCCGAACAGGTAGGCCTCCGCCGCGTCGCCCCGCAGGCCCGACCAGCGTGCCGGATCGTGCAGCGGGCCGGGGACGGCGCCGTCCGGGCGCTGGGCGTCGGACAGCACCCGGAAACCGTGCGCGGTCACCGGGCAGGAAGAGCCCAGAGCCGTGAGACACAGCAGGAATTCCCCGGCCAGGTCGAGGTTTCCCGCCGTCAGGTAGGACCCGGCGAGCGTGCGCAGCAAGCCGGTGAGCGCGGACGCGTCCGGCATCGGGCGCGCGCCGAAGTCGGTGGCGTAGAAGACGACGTGAGTGAGCGCGTACGCCTCGTCGTCCCGCAGGAACAGCGGGTCCGGCGAACCAGCCACAATGGACTGTCCGATCAGGTCCGGAATCCGGCTCGGGAAACCGCCGAGTTCCTGGACGTACCGGAGTTCGAGCCGGTGCTGCACCGGACGCCAAGCGCCTTCGTGATCCCCTGCCTCGGCGGCGAGGACGTCCAGGATCCGCTCGCGTGCCGAGGGGGCTGGACGTCCGGCGTCCTCCAGTAAGGCGACCAGGTAGGCGTGATAAGGAAAAGCCTGGTCCGCGCGGCACAAACCGGCGACGAACGACGGTGATTCCACAATGGACGAAGCGAGGTCGAGTGCCTTGTCCGGCAGCGGGTGGTCCCGGAACCGGCCGCGGCGCAGCACCCGGCACAACACCAGCAGCTCCAGCGCCGTCCCGCCGGGGAACGGCCGCGGCGGCAGGAAACGGTCCCATTCGGCGGGATCGAACCATCGGAGCCGGTCGGTGAGCCAGCCGACGGCGTCGTCGAGCAGCGGCATCGTGCTCACCGCCCGATCTTGGCGCGGATGCACCCGGCGAACGCGCACACGAGGCCTGCCAGCACGACGAGGTCGAGCCCGATCGGGGCGACCGCCGCGGCGGGGCCGATGAGCACCTGGCGGGCGAGATCGACCAGGTAGGTCAACGGGTTCACGTGGATCAGCGCGCCGAGCCAGCCCGGCACCCCGCCCGGCCGGAACACCGAACCGGACAGGAACAACATCGGGAACATCGCCAGCTGCACGCTCGCCTGCAACGTCTGTACGCGTCGCAACACCGTGGCGAGGAACAGGCCGAGAAGGCTGAACACGACCGCGCCGAGCACGTAGACCGACGCCGCGAGCGCGATCGTCCCGACCGGCGGCCTCAGCCCGAACACGGGCGCGCACACCAGCAACACCAGGCTCTGCACCGAAACGATCGCGGTCGTACCGACGACCTTCCCCGCCGGAAGGCACATCCGGGGCACCGGCGCGACCAGCATTTCCCGCAGCACGCCGTATTCCCGGTCCCACGCGTAGGAAAGCCCGGTGGTGATCCCGACCGTGGCTACCTGGATCGAAATGATCCCGGGCAGCACGTACGCGCTGAACGGCACGCCGTCGACCGTCCCGACCATGGTGTCGAATCCGACGGCGTAGATCACCACGAAGAACAGCACCTGGGCGGCGTTGCTGACGAGCAGCCCGGGGCGGCGCACCTGACGCTGCAGATCGCGCGCGGCGATCACCAGCACGGCACGCAGGCTGCCGATCATCCGGTCCTGGCCGGCGGCGAGAGTGGTCACGGTGAGCCTCCTAGCCCGCGGTCGCCGCGAGGTAGACGTCGTCCATCGAGGGCCGGTGCGCGGACACGCTCAGCACGGGAACCCCGACGGCCCCCACGATCTCGGCGATCCGCCGGTCCGGGTCGGCGCAGCGCACGGCGAGCTCGCCGAATCCGGTCACGACGTCGAAGCCGGCCGCCCGCAGGTGTGCTGCCGCGGCCACGTCGTCGTAGGTGCTCAACAGCACCCGGGACGCGTCGAGTTCGTCCTTGAGTTCCTCCGGCGAACCACGACGGCCGACGCGTCCGTCCGACATGATCACGATCGTGTCGGCGTGCTCGGCCTCTTCCATGTAATGCGTGGAATACAGCGTGGTGACACCGAGTTCGTCCCGCATCCGCAGCAGGTCGTCCCACACCACGCGGCGCGAATGCGGGTCGAGGCCGGTGGTCGGTTCGTCGAGGATGAGCAGGCCGGGCCGGTGCAGCAGCGCCCGCACCAGCTCGACGCGCCGTGCCATCCCGCCGGAGAGTTTCTCGACGGCCTTGCCGCGGTGCCCGGTCAGCCCGAACATGCCCAGCAGACGGTCGATCTGCTCTGCCGCGTCGGCGCGGCGCATCCCGAACAGCCGCGCGTGGAACCACAGGTTCCGCTCGACCGAGAGCTCCTTGTCCAGCGTGCGTTCCTGGAACACCAGCCCGAGCCGTCGCCGCGCGAGCTTCGGCTCGGCGCGGACATCGTGGCCGAAGATGCTGATCCGCCCGGACTCGGGCCGTTCCGCGGTGGACAACGCCTTGAGCAGGCTGGACTTCCCGGCGCCGTTCGGCCCCAGCAGGGCGGTGAGCCTGCCGGGCACGGAGTCGACCGACACGTGGTCGACGGCGAGTGTCGAGCCGTAGCGGACCACGATGTCGGAGAGGGCGAAGGCGAGCAGGCCGGTCGGCACGGTGACTCCTCAGCTCAGGGCGAGGCCGCGGTCCCACGACCGCTGCTCGCCGGGGTGGTCCGTCACCGAAAGCAGCGCGCAGGCCACGCCGGCGGCGCCTTCGAGCACTCCGGCGACGTCGAGTGCCTTGAACTCCGTGGCGCCCGGCGCGGTGCGCGGATAGCGCATCAGATGCCGGAAAACGAACGGTGCTTCCTCGTCGGCGTGGTCGAGTACCTTGCGGGCCAGGCGATCCCGGCCGTCGAGCAACTCGGCGTCGCCCGCCGCGGAGCCGACGCGGTGCAGGACCTGGAGCAGGCCCGCATAACCGTGGCAGATCGTGGGCCCGCTGATCGCCCAACGGTCTTCGTCGCGGCTCAGCGCGTCCCGCAGCGCGCGGATCGCCGCCGCCCGCCAGGAAAAGACGTCGAGTGTGACTCCCGCGTGGTGCAGCGCCGAGGCCACGCCCGGCGCGCCGTAACACCACGCCGTCCTGGTGAAAAGGCCGTCCGGGCGGGTTTCGGCGATCTCTTCGGCGAAGCTCACCCGGCACGGCCAGTACGTGCCGTGCTCGTCGGTGCGGATCCAGCCCATGAGCCACTCCGCGACACGCGTGATCGCGTCGCGGAGACCGGGGACGTCGTGGCCGCGGCGCAGCGCGAGCGACAGCACCATGAGCGGCCCCGGAATCCCGTGTGCCAGGCCGAGATTGAAGTCTCCACGTGGGTAATCGGCCCGGTCGCGATCGCTGACCTGGAGCTGCGGCGGGACCCACCAGCCCGGAACGCGGTGTCCGTCGACCTCGATCGGCAGCGTCACCGTGACGAGATGGCGCAGGGTTTCGTCGAGTGCCCGTTCGACGTCGGCGCCGGTTTCGTCCGGATCCTCGACGGCGTCCAGCAGCAGACGCGCCGTGCCGGAAAGGCCGTTGATGACGTCGTAGGTCTCCCACGAGACTCCGGCGCCGCTGTGTGCGCGGCACGCTTCGAGCCGGGTCAGCTGATCCGCCGCCACCCATGCGGCGAGGTTCCGCCGCAGACCAGGGTATTGGCCGCCGCAGATCTGGGTGGCCGCGAGCAGCGCGGCGGGCCCGGCGTGCAGGCCGCGGCTCGGCTGAGTGGTCATCGCCTCGCCCGCGGCTTGGACGTGCCGGTGGGCGACGGCAAGCCAGCGCTGCTCGGACCGCGCGAGCTCGGCGTAGAGCAGCGCGACGCCGGGAAGGCCGTTGGACAGCGTCAGCGGGCCCCACATCAGCGCGTCGTAGATCGGGTCGCGGTTGTCCGGACGGCTCGCGATCTCCGCGACGGCCATCGGATCCGCGAGGCGATCCGCGACGAGGCCGACGACCTCGGTAGCCTTGTCCACTGTGGACATGGTGCTGGTCATCCGACGTGCCTCCTGCGGTTGAGATTGTCCTGCACCGCCCCCCTGGCGATCGCGACCACGGCGACCTCGCGGTCGGTGTCGCCGCCGAAGAGCCGGTTGCAGGTCATGTGCATCAGACTGCCGATCAGTCGTCCGTGTGGTGTCCGTGATCCCTCCACTTCGGACCGAAGGCGGCGCACCGGTTCGTCTCGTGTGGACAGTGCGTCGAGTGCGGCCTTGCCGTAGGGATCTTCGGCCAGCTGCGACCAACCGCCGTAGGGGTCGACTATGCGACGCCATCGCGCGGCATCCTTGCGGTACAGCTCGGGTAACGCGCGGCGGACACCGGTCATCGACAACCATGCGGCCGCCGCGTCGTCACCGCAGTCGGCGGGGACGCGCGGGGTTCCCGGTACGGGCACGTCGAACGCGTCGGCGAGACTCGCCACCGAGACGGCGGCGAGTGTGTCGAGCGAGTACGGGCAATCGGGGTGCTCGGTGAGTTCGAGCAGCCGGATCGCGGCTTCACTGTCCGCTTCGAACACTCGCTCGGCGGCCGCCAGCGCCGCCACGCCGCCGTACCGTTCGGCCTCGGGGTCGTACTGATCGACGCGGTGGGTCCTGATCAGTCCGTGCCGTTGCCATTCGGTCAGCGTGCCACCGACCGCGCGGGCGACATCGCCCCACAATGCGCTTGGCTCGCCGTGGAAGCGCACGCGCAGGTGATGCCCCTCCGGATCGGTGTAGCGGATGAAGAACCACCGGTCGGTGCCGTGTCCGCGTGCCTGCTCGACGAGCGCGGGAAGCTGCTCGCGCAGGAGATCGTCCTGGCCGCGTGAGGGGCCGTAAAGCTTGAGGTAGAGCCAATCTCCGCCGAGTCCGGCGTTTTCGCGGGCCGGATCGGCGTAGGCGACGTGCCGCCGCCGTGTCGGCGTTGTGTCCCTTCTGGACAGTGGGACGACGAGTTCGGTGATGTGGCCGCCGATCCCGTCCGCGCCGGCGCCGGGGACCTCCTGCGCGACCAGTGTCGCGTCCTTGCGGATTTCGTCGCGGAGGAGTTCGAGATGCCACGGGTCGGTGAGGTCGAGCAGCAGCCGCTGGTCGTTGCTGACCACGAGGACCTGCTCCGGCACGTCCCATTCCCGGCGCCAGTCCGCCACCGCGGCGGGGAAGTCGTCGGCGTCGCGCAGCGAGTCGAGCCGCCAGACGGCGGGGGCGAGCACGAACCGGCCGCGGCGGATCCGCGGCACATATGGCGCGTCCGCGAGCGGTCCCCAGTTCCACGGC
The DNA here is from genome assembly GCF_042739895.1 of Amycolatopsis sp. NPDC059021. NCBI lineage: Bacteria > Bacillati > Actinomycetota > Actinomycetes > Pseudonocardiales > Pseudonocardiaceae > Amycolatopsis > Amycolatopsis sp. NPDC059021. Next base: position 125,513 of record NZ_JBHYIQ010000015.1, on the reverse strand, counting down.
TCCCACAGTCGCTGCCCTTCGAGGCCGATTTCCCACAGCAGCCGGGCCGCGTTGGGCGCCTGCGCGGTCGGGCTGACCATGTTGCCGAGCGACGGGACGATCTCGCGGCCGGTCGGCAGGTGCACCGCGCACAGCCGCTCCAGGGTCGCGCCGATGCCGATGTCGGACAGGCGGATCTCGTCGGTACCGGGCGCGTCGGGCAGACCGACGCTGATCCGCCTGCCGCTGTGCGGGACCGTGTGCGCGAGGTTCGCGGCCTTGCCTGAGCGCGGCAGGAAGGCGAGGTCCGCGCGGATCGCGTCCTCGACGTGGCAGGGCAGCCGGGTGATCTCCTCGCCGAGCGCGTCACCGGGCAGCAGGTCGGCGAACCGGGCGAAGGTGGCACCCGCCTGATGGGAGCCGGGGCTCGGCGAAAGCACGATCCGGAAATCGCCGGAGGACAAGGCATCCGGCGAGGCCGCCACGAGGTGGACTGTGACCTCGCACGAGTTCGGCGCCGTCGCGGGATCCGATCCGGTGGTGAACGTGGCCACCAGCTCGTCGGTCAGCTCGACTTCGCGCTGTCCACTTCGGACTGCTCCGGCGACGAGCCGGTGGATCAGCCTGACGCGCTCGGAGTCCGAAGTGGACTGTGGGTCTTCGGCGGCGGTTTCCGCTGCGGGCCAGCCGTATCCGGCGGGCGCGCCGAGGCCATGTGCCTCGTCGAGCAGTTCGAGGATCGGGACGACGCGATCGGCGCCGTAGCGTTCGAGGAATCGTGCGTGGTAGCCACGCAGCGCGAACAGGCCGAGCTTGTCCCGCGACATCCGCCACATCAGCTCGACGGCCTGTTCGACCTCGGCGCGGACTTCGTACGGCAACCGGGTCTCGACATCGAGAGCCGTGTCGACGTGCAGTGGAGTCGCGTAGTCGTTGAGGCGGTGGGCGATGTCGATCGTCCTCGCCAGTTCGTCGCGGCCTTCGCCGATCGGCAGCGTGTCGTACCGCGTGCGGCCCTCGCCGATCTCGTGCAGCGCCGCCAGGGTGTCCGCGCTCTTGCCGCTGAGCGAGGCGGCGCCGAGGATCTCGATGACGTGGCGCAGCGGATCGCCGCCGTCCAGCGGCGGGCGGAGACCGGTGATCAGGAGTTCTTCGCCGACCAGGATGCTCAGCATCCCCGCGACGCGTTCGGCCGGCACGGCGAACCGGGCGCCGACGCGCTCGGCGAGCGTGTCGAAAGAAATGGTTTCCGCCGCTTCCTCGAGTACCGCCGAGACGACCGGCGAGTTCCGCACGGACACCGTCGCCCGTGCGGTGCCGCCGGGTGGGGCGCCCAGTGAGGAAGGACAATCCAGCACGACGCGGTCACCACGGATGGCCAACGCCGGATGGGCGCGGACGGACAGCGACCGCAGCAGTTCGCCGTCGGTTTCGAGTTCGTGGACCACGCCGAGCAGCCACTGCATGTCGACGTGCGTGCGGGTGCGGTGTGCCTCGCCCCGGCGCGTCTTCGCGGAGGTGTCGAACCGTCCACATGCGACACCGGAGAACACGCCGAATGGGGTCGGGCGGGTGCGCATCCGGATGTCGTACCGCAGCACGGCCAGCGCGGCGCGGCGCAGCTGTGAGGCCTTGAGCCCCTCGACACGGCCGGCGGCGACGCGGTCGAGCAGGCGGCTGAGACTGGGCGTCGCGAGGGCGATCGCTTCGCTCAGCAGGGGATCGGCCGCCGCGGCGCGCAGCAGCGCGAGCCGGTCGCCTCGCGCCGGCAGCGCGGCGCGGCCCGCGGCGAGCGGCGCGCGCACCAGGAAGACGTCCCAGGCGCGGAAGAGTGAGTCCGGCATCAGCGTGCACCCCCAGATGGATGGTCCCGGCGGACGGCGCCCCGGCGGGGGGGGGGGCCCCCCCCGCCGGGGCCGGGGTGAGCACCCCAGGGGGGGGCCCCAGCCGCCCCCCACGGGGGGGGCGCCCCCCGG
>NZ_JBHYIQ010000015.1:92913-123548 GCF_042739895.1 Amycolatopsis sp. NPDC059021 | reverse complement strand
CCGCGCGCCCCCCCCCGGCGCGGGCCGGCGGCGGCGGGGCGGCTCGGGGGGCCCCCCCCCCCCCCGGCCGGGACCGGTGTCAGCAGCAGTGGCTGCAGCCGCTGCCGCCGCCATCGCTGGTGCAGCCCGGCGTGCAGTACGAGTAGCTCGTCACCGCCGGACCGGCCGAGACGTTGCCGACGCCGACCCGCAGGTCCAGGTCGAACAGGTCGACCGTCTCCGGAGTCTCGGTCTTCTGCTCCACAAGCGAGCTCATGGTTCCTCCTCCATCGCGTGAACCGCCCCCAACGGACGGCGATACCCACGACCCGGACCGCCTGTTCGGCAGCCCCGGCCGCGGTTCGAGACAAGCAGGCGGGATCGGGCGCTACAACGCTTCGGGGCCGATCTGGCAGAGACGTCAGTGCCGGACTGCCAACCCGGGAATCCCGGTGGGCGCGGCGCCGGCGCGGCACGAACGGACCAGCCGCGACGGCTCGATTTGAACCGTTCCGGGGCCACCCGCTACACAAGGGTGTGTGGACTCCGACGAGGCGCTCCTGGCCGCGGTGGCCGGTGGCGAGCAGGCCGCCCTGCGCGCGCTCTACGACCGGCACGCCACCGCCATGCTGCGGCTGGTGCGCCGGATGACGTCGCAGGCCGGGGTCGCGGAGGAGATCCTGCAGGAGGCGTGGCTCGCCATCTGGCGCTCGGCGGGCAGTTTCCGTGGCGACTCCTCGGCGCGCGGCTGGCTGTTCGGCGTGGCCAAGCGCCAGGCGCACAACCACCTGCGCAAGGCCGTGCTGCCGGTCGTCGAGCTGGAGGAGGCGGGCGCCGTGCCCGATCCGGCGGGCGACGTCGAGACGGAGGTGTTCGCGAGGGCGGCGCGCGCGGAGCTCGCGGCGGGCATCCGGGACCTGCCGGAGCACCTGCGGGAGGTGCTGCTGCTCGTGCTCGTCGACGACATGGCCTACCCGGACGTGGCGGCGGTGCTGGACATCCCCGTCGGCACGGTGAAGAGCCGGATGTCCCACGCCCGCAAGCGGCTCGCCGCGGCGCTGGCGACGGCCACGGCGAACCCGGTGGCAGGGAGGCAGGAATGAGCACGCATCTGACGGACGATCAGCTGGTCGCGGCCGTGGCCCGCCCGGCGACGGGCCATCTCGCGGACTGCGCGGACTGCCGGGCCCGGCTGGTCGGCTGGCAGAACATGGCAGGCGCCGCCCGCGCGGTCTCGCACGAGCTGACCGGCGAGTTCACCACGCCCACCTTCGACAGCCTGCTCGGGCCGGCGCTGCCCCAGCCGGCGCCCGCGCCCCCGGTCGAGGTGGTCAGCCCCGGGCTGCGCACGTCCTGGCGGCTGGTCGCGATGCTCACCCTCGCCCAGTTGCGGCTGCTTCCGCGTTCGCTCGCCCCGCTCACCCTCCTCGGCTTCGCGGGCAGCGTGCTGCTGGCCGTGCTCACGGCGCGGACGGGGCTGTCGACGGTGTTCTTCGGGCTGGCCGTGACCCTGGTGATCCAGCTCGGCACGCTGACGGCCTGCTCCGCGCGCAGCGATCCGCGGGTCGAGCTGATGGCGACCATGCCGGTGACCCCGGCCGTGGTGTTCGCGAACCGGATCTTCGTCGTGCTCGCGCTGGACACGCTGCTCGCGCTCGCGGCGTCCGCCTCGGCGTCGGCACTCGGGGCCCCGGCGGGGGTGCCGGACCTGATCGCGGGCTGGCTCGGCCAGGCGATGTTCGCCTCCGCCGTCGGCGTGGTGTGCGCGGTGTGGCGGTCGACGGCGACCGGCGCCGTGGCCGGGTTCGTCGTCTGGCTCCTCGGCCTCCTGGGGACGGTCTCGGGCAGCGGATTCGCGCATCGGCTCGGGTCGATCATCGCGCCACTGTGGTCCACCGCGCCGACGACGCTGCTGGTCGCGCTGCTTCTCCTGCTGGCCGCCGTGCCCGGCATGGGCAGGCCTCGCTACGGCGTGCCGTCGGCGTGAACCGAACCGCGCCGGCCGGCTACGTACCTGTCGTGAATGGACTTTGGCTGCACGAGGCCCGTCGCGGCGGCCGCGTCGTGCTGGCGTTGCCACTGGCGGCGGCGGTCGTGCTGGGCGGGCTCGTGCCGTCGCTGGGCGCGGGCATCGTCACCAGGACGCTGGTGGCGGACACGCTGCCGGTCGTGGCGGGGCTCGCGGCGGCGTCGGTGCTGACCGGGGAACGGCTGGTCGAGCTGCATCTGACGCTGCCGGTGCCGTATCCGGCGACGGTCGCGCGCAGGCTCGCCTGGCTCGCGGTGTCGGCGCTGGCCGGCGCGGTCGTGCTGGTGGCCGTGCCCGCGGCAGCCGGGGTGCTGTCCGGGGCAGCCGGGGCGCTGGCCGGGATCGTCGCGTTCACCGCGGCCCTGCTCGGGGTGGCGGCGTACGCCGCGGCGAGGGTGCGGTCGGCGGCCGGGGCGTCGGCGGTGGTGTTCGCCGCCTGGCTGGCCAAGGTGCTGATCGTCGACCAGGCGATCCGTTCGGTGCCGGTGCAGGCGGTGCTGTTGCTCGTGGCAGGCGCGGTGCTGCTGCGCCTTGCCACCCGGCGGCTCGGCGACACCGAGGCACTGCTCCAAGCTACGGAGGAGGCGTGAGCGGAGTGCTTTCCCCCGCGTTGAGCGGCACGGTCCGCTACGAGGCGACGCTCGCGCTGCGCCGCCGCGCCGCCTGGCTGTCGCTGATTCCCTTGTGCCTGCTGGCTTTGCTGCTCGGCCTCGGCTCGCAGGGGCTCACGTCGTACACCGACCCGATGGCCAGGATGGGCGCGACGGCGATGATGGTCAACGCGCTCGGTTCGATCGGGGTCGCCATCGCGCTGGCCGATCGGCTGGCCGCGCAACGGCGTCCCGGGTTGCGGGAGCTGCTCGGGACGACTCCGGCGGGCCCGGCCGGGCGCGCGGCGGGCGTGCTGCTCGGGCCCTGGCTGGTCGCGCTGGTGCCGGTCGCGCTGGTGCTGCTCGCGCTCGGCGTCATCGTGTCGGCCTCCGCCGGGTCCGCGCGGCCGCTGCTGGGCGCGCTGATCGGGCTCGTCACCATCGTGCTGCCCGGATCGCTGCTGCTCACGACGATCGCCACCCTGCTCGGACTGATCCTGCCCGTCGCCGCGGCGCGGATACTGGTCATCCCGCTCTGGTACTGGGCGACGGCGCTGAGCCCGCTCATCCCGGTCCCGACCATCACCGGCACTCTGCTGTCACCGCTCGGCTCGTACCAGTCGGCGGTGTGGCTGGGGACCTTGCCTCCGCCGGACGAAGGCGGCTGGCTGCGTCCGGCCGCGAGCCCGGCCGTCGCCGTGCTCGCCATCGGCGTCACGCTGGCGATGGCGTTGCTGTTCTTCCTGCTCTCCCGCCCGATCCTGGCGGTGCGCCGATGAGCAGCCCAAACCCGCGCATCAGGACGGAGACCGCCCGGTGAACATCACGATCGAGAACCTGACGAAGGTCTACCGCGGTTCGACCGTGGCGCTCGACGGTGTCGGCCTGACCATCGGCGAGGGCATGACCGGCCTGCTCGGGACCAACGGCGCGGGCAAGACGACGCTCATGCGCATCCTCACCGGTACGGTCCGGCCGACGTCGGGCAGTGTCGTCGTCGGCGGGCACGACCTGGCCACGAGCGCGGGCCGGACCGCGGTGAAACGCCTGCTGGGCTACCTGCCGCAGGAACTCTCGCTCTACCCGGACCTGAACGGCCGGGAGTTCCTCGACTACGTCGCGCTGCTCAAGGGCATCGACGACAAGCGGGCCCGGCGCGCGCAGATCGACGGCCTGCTCGCCAGGGTCGGCCTGGAAAGCGTTGCCACCCAACGGATCAGCCGGTACTCCGGGGGGATGAAGCGGCGGCTCGGGATCGCGCAGGTGCTGCTCGGCGATCCCCGGCTGGTCATCGTCGACGAGCCGACGGCCGGGCTGGATCCCGAGGAACGGATGCGCTTCCGTGCGCTGCTGGCAGGGCTGGGCGGACACCGGATCGTCATCCTGAGCACACACATCCTCGACGACGTCGCGCAGAGCTGTGCGCAGGTCGCCGTGCTCGCCACCGGCCGGGTGGCCTACCACGGCACGACGAGCGGGCTGGTCGGCGCGGCCGAGGGGCAGACCCACCTCGTCCGCGCGGCGGCCCAGCCCGACGGCGACTTCACCGTGGTGAACGCGACGAACACCGCCGAGGGCACCGAATACCGTGTCGTCGGCCCGGTCCCGCCGCCCGGCGCGCGCCCGGTCGCGCCGACGCTGGACGACGGCTACGTCGCGCTGCTGCGCTCGGCGCGGCAGGCGACGGCACCGTGACCGGTCAGTCCTTTTCGGACAGAAGAGGCTCGAAGCGGCGGTAGGCGTCGAAGTCGGTGAAGTGGCGGGCGTAGAGATCGCCGCCGCGGCCGAGGTCGTCGTCCAGTGCGGGCGCGACGTCGACGATGTGCTTCAGCGACAGCGTGATCAGCTCGCCGCGTTCGTTGTGGTGGCTGCCCGATTCCCGTTCGGCGCGCTGTCGTGCCATTTCGCGCGCTTCTTCCTCGTCACGGGCGAAGACGAGCACGAAGTCTTCGCGATACAGCGTCCGGTAATCGGGCGAGTCGCTGGCCGACTCATAGAGCACGACGGCGACAAAGGGCTTTTCGGTGGCCATGGTTCCTCTCTACCACAATGGCCGGGGTTCCCACCCGGGGAACCCCGGCCAGGTGTGCTACTTGTCGAAACGCTTGTCGTTGAGCAGCTTCCACGCCTTGACGTCGTCCCGGTCGCCCGCCTGCTTGCCCGCGTAGATCTCGCCGAGGTTGCGGGAAAGGCGGTCACTCGGGAACTCGCGCCGGATCGAGCCCTTCTTGCAGCGGGAAATGAACTTCGCCGCGACCTCCGCGTGGTTGTTTCCCGCGACACAGTCGAGCTGCTCGCCGAACGGGGCCGCGACGACGGCAGGCTCGGCTGCCAGCGCGGACGCGGCGGGCACGACCGTGAAGAACGTGGCGAACACCAGTGCGATCGGCGCGAGGAATCGGACGAACTTCTGCATTTTTCCTCCCCAGGGTAGGGACTTCCGATAACGAGTGCCTGCGGCACGGAAAAGGTGTATCGCGTTCCGCGCGGCGGAGTGGCCGGTTATCGCGAGTTTGGCAGTCCTGTCAGGCATCGGCCGGGGAATACGCGATCCTTGTTCACGTTCGGTCATGACGCTATTCCGCCGGGGTGAGATCCGAGGTCGCGCATTCGTGGGACGGTTGCACGCAGTGATGCCGCCAGGTAGAGTAATCCGCGCAGTCGGCAGCCAAGCTTTGGGGGAAGTGGCCTTGACGACCATGCTCGCGAACAGGCAGGAATGTCGCTACGCACTCGCGCACTGGGGGTTGAGAAACCTTCTTGCCGATAACGCGCACTGGGCGGAACCACACGGAATCGACATCGGCTTCCTCGCACCGGATCGGCTGATCGCCGAGGGCAGAGACGATATTCCGATGATCGTACCCGCGGTGAACGAGGCACAGGCGCAGTTCCTGGCGCAGCTGCGTGATCGCCTGTGCCTCGCGCCGATCCTCGCGATCGTCGACGATCTGAGCGGGCACCAGACCTACCGGGCGATGATGGGCGGCGCCACCGCGGTGCTCAACCTCGAACTCCCTGTGGGGAAACAGGAATCAGTGCTGCAGGCGCTGTTCGAGAGCTGCCCGGGGGCCGATGGTGCCCGCCTCCGCCCGGTGGCGCGGCCGGGCGAGCGATGCCGGCTGGGACAGCACGACCGGCGGCCGCCGGCGGGCGGGACCAGGGTGGATCACTCCGAGCTGCTCGTGAGCCTGCTGTGCGGTTCGAACACCATCGCGGCCATCGCCCGCCGGTTCTACTGTTCCGAACGCTCCATGTATCGCCGGGTGCGGCGGCTCTACGACACCCTCGGCGTCGCCGGCCGGTCCGAACTGCGCACCCTCATGGCCCGGCCGTCCTGAATCCCGAGCGTCCCCAGCACGCGGCTTTCCGGCCGGAGCGCCCAGGAAACCAGCGCGCAGACCGCGAACGACCCGGGCCAGAAGAGATGGCTCGCGCTGGAGCCGGCCGCCGCGTGGGACGCGACGGCGCCGGTCAGCTCGAAGAAAGTCCCGGCGTAGGCCCATTCCTTGAGCCGGGGGAATCGCGGCACCGCGATCGCCACGGCACCCAGGATTTTCCAGATCCCGAGGATCGTCAGGACGTAGGGCGGGTAGCCGATCTTCACCATGCCCGCGAGGGTGTCCGGCCAGCGCATGAGATCGGCCAGGCCGCCGGACACCCAGGTGAACACGATGACGGCGGTCGTCAGCCAGTAGAGGATCCGCTTCGCCTTGGCCATGTCACGGCTCCTGGATGAGGCCGATGGCGTTGCCGCCGGCGTCGGTCACCGACGCCACGAGCTTGCCGCCGCCGGCGTCCTTGACGTCCTGCTGGGGCTGGGCACCGCCGTCGAGCAGCTCGCTGAACCGCTCTTTGGCTTTCGCGAGGTCCTTGACGGGGTAGATGATCGTCGTGATGCCTTCGGGCATGGCGTACTCCTCGAACGGTTTGTCACATCGGCGCGATTTCGCCGGTCAGTGGTATGACAGCCCGCGACGAAGGAATGTGACCATGACCGACCACGACCGGCTGACCTTGCGATTCGAGGAGCACCGCCCGCAGCTGAAGGCGGTGGCCTACCGGATGCTGGGTTCGGTGGCCGAGGCCGAGGACGCCGTCCAGGAGGCCTGGCTGAAGCTCGATCGGGCCGACACCACCGAGGTGGCGAACCTCGGCGGCTGGCTGACGACCGTCATCGGGCGCATCTGCCTGAACATGCTCCAGGCGCGCAAGTCGCGGCGGGAGGAACCCAGCGGAGTACGGCCGGACGAGGCTGTCGCGGGTCCCGCGGACGGCGACGATCCCGAGCAGGAGGCCGTGCTGGCCGACTCGGTCGGGCTCGCGCTGCTGGTCGTCCTCGACACGCTGGCGCCGCCGGAGCGGCTCGCGTTCGTGTTGCACGACCTGTTCGGCGTGCCCTTCGACGAGATCGCCGCCATGGTGGACCGCTCGCCCGCCGCGGCCCGGCAGCTCGCCAGCCGCGCGCGGCGCCGGGTGCGGGGTGCGGACAGCGCCGTCCCCGATCCGGCCCGGCAACGTGAGATCGTCGACGCCTTTCTCGCCGCTTCGCGGGGTGGCGACTTCCAGACCCTGCTTTCCTTGCTGGCACCGGACGCCGTGCTCCACGCCGACGCCGCCGCGGTCAAGATGGGGGTACCTCGCGAAACGGGCGCCGCCGCCGTGGCGAAGACCTTCGCAGGACGCGCTCACGCGGCGAAGCTCGCCATCGTCGACGGTGTCGCCGGAGCGGTGTGGTCGGCGGGCGGGCGCGCGCGTGTCCTGTTCGCCTTCACGATCGAGGACGACCGGATCGTCGCGATCGACATGCTGGCCGACCCCGAGCGGCTCGGCGAAATCGACCTGGTGATCGCCGGATCCCGGCCACGGCGTTGACATTCCGCGGTGATCGGCTCATGCTCCCTGACGGTCACTCGAACGAACGGGGGCACTGGCGCATGTCCGGACTTCGTCAGCTCGAAAAGCCCCCGAGACGCCGGCCACGCTGGTCGCGCCGGTGGGCGCTGATCGCCGCGGTGCCGCTGCTCATCGCCGGGCTGACCGGCGTCGCCCGCGCGGACGACGACGCGGTCGTCAACGGCTGTGTGACGAGTGTGCCCGATCCGGGTACCACCGCTCCGGTTTCGATCTGCTACACGGTTTTCCGGCCACCGGGCGCGTCCGCGGACAAGCCGGTGCCGCTGATCTTCGACAGCCACGGCTGGGGTGGCAGCCGGGCGACGTCGGCGTCCGCCTTCGCGGACTTCCTCGGCGCGGGATTCGGGGTGCTGAGCTTCGACCAGCGGGGCTTCGGGCAGAGCGGCGGGCAGGCGCAGCTGGAGAACCCGGACTACGAGGGCCAGGACGTGCAGCGTCTCGTCGACCTGATCGCGGGGCTGGACTGGGTGGCGAAGCAGGCGCCCGGCGACCCGGTGCTCGGCGCGATGGGCGGCTCCTACGGCGGCGGCTACCAGTTCGTCGGCGCGTTCAGCGAACTCCGTGACCGGGGCAAGACGCGGTTCGACGCGCTCGCCCCGCAGATCACCTGGTACGACCTCGCCGGAAGCCTTGCCCCGCAAGGTGTTCCGCGCAGCGAATGGCCGCTGCTGCTCTACCTGGCCGGGATCCCGTCCACCGCGAATCCGCCGGTCGTGACCACCGGCCTGCTCGAGTCGCTGGCGACCGGGAACTTCCCCGATTCGCTCGCCGCGTTCATGGCCCACAATGGTCCACAGTGGAATGCCGGCCAGGGGCGGCGGCTCGACATCCCCGTCCTTTTCGGACAGGGAATCACCGATAACCTGTTCCCGCTCGAACAGGGGCTGAAGAACTTCCAGAACGCGTTGACTCCACGGGCGCGGGCACAGAGCATTTTCGTCGGCTACAACGGCGGTCACACGCTGCCGAGCGTCTTCCCGCCCGGCTCGCCGGGCGCTGTCGACGTCTTCTCCTCGGCCCAGGCGGCCGGCGATCCTTGTTCGGCGGAACTCGGCGGCGGTGACTTCCGCAAGCTGTCCCTCCGGTTCTTCACCGAGCAGCTGCTGGGCAAGCCGACCGGGCTCGGCGGGCAGGGGGTCTACCATCTGGCAACGCTCGGCGGGCGCTGTCAGACCGTCGGGTCCACGGCGGCCAGCACCGCGATTCCGGTCGGCACCGTCAGCAGCCCGGTCGGCCTCGGCTTGCCGCAGTCCGTTCCGGTCGCCCGTGGCCCGGTGACGATCGCGGGGACGCCGACGCTGGACGCCGACGTCACTTCGACGTCGCCGGACGGCCGCCTGTTCATGGCTTTGTCGGTCGGCACCAGCGCGCTGGACGCGAAGATCGTGCAGAACAACATGCTGCCGCTGCGTCAGCTGGGCGGCACGGAACAGCGGTCCGGGGTCGAGCTGCCGTCGGTCGCGGTGGACGTCCCGGCGGGGCAGACGCTTTTCCTGACCGTGTCACCGATTTCCGATCTGTCGTTCGCGCACGGCAGCCGGATTCCCGGAATCATGACGCTCCGGAACACCGTCGTGCGGCTGCCCGTGGTGCGCTGAACCCTGGATAGGTGATAATTCGCTGATCGTGAACACACGTCATTTCCACGTCGTTTTCCGTTAGCTTCGAACGGGTAACGGATCGCGAGTGGTGGAGGCGTCGATGGGCACGGTCAAGGTTCCGCATGCGCGGCGGTTTGTGCCGTCGTACGTGGAGCACACGAGCTACGGGGTGAAGGAGAGCAACCCGTACAACCGGTTGTACGAAGACAGGATCATCTTCCTCGGCACCCCGATCGACGACGCGTCGGCCAGCGATGTCATGGCGCAATTACTGCAGCTGGAGGGCGACGATCCCGACAGCGATATCGAAATCTATCTCAATTCCCCCGGTGGTTCGCTCACCGCGATGATGGCCATATACGACACGATGCGGTACGTGCGTTCCCGTATTCGCACGGTCTGCCTCGGCCAGGCGGTTTCGGCCGCGGCGCTGATCCTCGCCGCGGGCTCGCCGGGAATGCGGCTCTGCCTGCCCAACGCGCGTGTGCTGATCCAGCAGCCCGCGATCGAGAGCGTGTACGGGCACACGTCGGATCTGCTCATCCAGGCCGCCGAACTGCAGCGGATGCGGAGCCTGATGGAGTCCGCTTTCGCCGAGCACACCGGGAAAACGGCGGATCAGGTGCACGAGGACATCGAGCGCGCGGCCATCTTCACCGCTGGCGAAGCCCTGCGGTACGGGCTCGTCGACGAGGTGGTGCCCTCGCGCAAGTTCACGGCCGCGTGAGATGACCCGCGAACCACCGCGTGATCTCCTCATCGACCACCGTGGCCACGGGCAGTTGCGGAGCGGGCTCCAGCCCCGGCTCGTCGGCGAGGGGATGGGCGAGGCCGGGCACGGTCGTCAGCCGGACGTCCTCGGGCCGCGTGTACCGCTCGCGCAGGGCATCGACGAGTTCGGCCGCGTCCGTCCGCAGCGACGGGTGATCCTCCTCGCCGCTGACCAGCAGCAGTGGGACCTGCGGCGTCCGGGCCGCGAGCTCGCCGGCGAGGGCGACGAAGTCCAGCAGATCGGCGGCGGCGTTTGCTTCCGGCGTCCACGAGTACGGCCCGGTCATCGCTTCGACAAGGCCCACCACTGAGCGCGCGCGGACAGCGGGGTTGACCAGCGCCGCGGCCCGGACCGGGAACCGGTTCTCGACCAGGTGCCGCAGGACGACGGCGCCGCCGAGCGAACCGCCGGCGAGCCCGATCGGGCCGTCGTCGAGCGGGAACCGTTCGCGTAGTTCGGCCAGCGCCGCCGGGAACTCGCCGGTGGCCTGGCGCACGAACGCGTCCACAAAGGACAGCATGGCGTCCTCCCTGATGACCGCCGCGGCGGCGGCCAAACCGCCCTCGGGCATCCGCGCCCCGGACAGCGGCATGCCGAGGTGGATCCGCCACGCCGGTACCGCGTGCATCGGCAGCGCGGCGGCGAAGGCGGCGTTCGTGCGGGGTGCGTCGAGCATGTGCCAGGTGACCACGAGCGGGGCGGGGGTCTCGGCCTCGCCCGCCGGTGGCAGTGCGGTGAAGGGCACTCCCGCGGCCGTGCCGGTGATCGGTTCCTGCCGCGCGCTCATCGCGTCCCCCAATGCGTCGTCCGGTTTTCCGCCACTGTAGACCGAGCGCGGCGCGAGAAAACCGTTGTCCGCCAAGGGCGAAACCGCTTCGGTCAATCGGCGCCGTTCCCGGTTTCGCGCGGCTCGGCGAAGGTGATCCTGTTGCCGTCGGGGTCCGTGATGGCAGTGAGTCGCGTGAACGTCGCGGTGGTGATCTCCTCGACCGCCAGGCCGCGCGCGGTGATGCCCCCTCGGAACGCTTCCACGCTGTCGACGCCGAGGGTGAGCAACGCGGAACCGGCGCGGCTGGGATCGTGCACGATCTGGACCGCCGCGGAGCCGGGGAAGTGCCATTCCGCGAGGCCGTCCATCGGCCGATCGTCCGCAGGGCGGCCGAAGAGGCGTCGGTACCAGGCGAGTCCGGCGTCGAAATCCGCGACCGTGACCACGGCGAGCACGCGGTTGATCGGCATGGCTTCCCCTCTCGTTCACTGTGGTCCAGCCGGCGTTCCCGTCAAGTTACCGGTCTGCGGCGATTTCCGGTACTTGACGTTGCTAGTTATTTCAGTCAATACTGAAATAACTAGCATGTGAGGAGTGAGGTTCATGGTCGTTCGACCGGAAGAGGTCCGGTTCCCCAGTCTCGGCACGCGCTGCGCCGGTGACCTGTACCTGCCCGAGGGAGTCTCGGCGGAGACTCCGGCACCGGCGCTGGTGCTCGGCCACAGCGGCGTCATGGTGAAGGAGGCGCTGAGCGTCTTCGCGCCGTACCTCGTGCGCGCGGGGTTCGTGGTGCTGGCCATCGACTACCGCACGGTCGGGGCAAGCGAGGGGGAACCTCGGGGGCTGGACCACCCGGAACGGCAGGCCGAGGACTTCCGTAGCGCGATCTCGTACCTGAGGACGCGGTCCGAGGTGGAGCCCGAGCGGATCGGTCTGTGGGGCGTCAGCGTCGGCGGTTCCGTCGCGGTGCAGGCCGCGGTGCTCGACCGGCGGGCGAAGTGCGTCGTCGTGCAGAGCCCGAGTGTCTGGGACGGCTGGCGGTACCTGGAACGGCTGCTCGGCAGCGAGAAACTGCGTGCGCTGCGTGATCGGCTCGACGAGGACTGGGAACGCCGGTACCGCACGGGCGAAAGCGCCCGCGTCCCGCACCTGACGCTGGACCACGAGAACGTCAAGCACGGGCCGGAGCTGTCCGCCGAGTTGTTTCCCAGTTACCGCAACGAAAAGACGCTCGACTCCACCGAGCACCTGCTGACCTTCGCGCCGGAGAACCTGATCCACCGGCTCGCGCCGACGCCGCTGCTGATGATCGCGAACGGCGGGCACGACCCGTACCACCTGCTCGACGAGGCGCAGAGCGCGTTCGCCAAGGCAGGCGAGCCGAAGCGGCTCGAAGTGCTGCCGTATGACGTCCTCGGGCTGTACACCGGCTCCGGCCTGGAAGAGGCGATGCGGCTGGCCGTCGACTGGTTCGACCGCTACCTGCGCCGTACCCGCCTGGCCACCGCCACACCGGCGCCGACACGCGAGACGGTGGCCGCTGTGAAACAGTGATCGGCTGAGGACACGGGCGAGGAGTGGCGACATGGCTGACGAGGACCGGATCGCGCGATGGGTGGAGCGCGTGGCCACCTTCTGCGTCGACGAGTGGGGGCTGCCGCCCATCACCGGCCGGATCCTCGGCTGGCTGATGATCAGCGACCCGCCCGAGCAGTCCGCGGGCGAGATCGCCGACGTCATCTCGGCGAGCCGCGCTTCACTCACCTCCAACATGCGCTTCCTGACCGTGATCGGGCTGGTCCGCAAGGTCCGCCGCCCCGGCGACCGCACCGCGTACTACCGCATCGAGGACGACGCGTGGCAAAAGGTCATTCAGCGCAAGCTCGACAGCCTCGGCGCCTTCGGTGAGATCGCCGACGAAGGGCTCGCCATCGCCGGGACGGACAAGTCCCGCACTCAACGCATCCGGGCCGCCCAGGAATCCCTGACCTGGCTGCGGGACATCGCGGCCCGGAATCCCCTGAAACCCTAGGAACTCCCATGAGCGTCCGGCTCGATCTCGGACCGATTCAGGAAACACTGCTGCTCACCCTGCACGCCCGCGCGCTGGACAGCCGGGCGCCCGCCCCGATCCTCGGTGATGTCCGCTCCGCCGAGATCGAGGAGCGGATCGACTACGACTTCGCCAAGCTCAAGGTGAAGCCGAGCCTGATCACCGGCACCGCGCTGCGGGCGAGGAAACTCGACGACGCCGTCCGCCGTTTCGCCGGCGCCCACCCGGACGCCGTCGTGCTCGACCTCGGGTGCGGGCTCGACACCCGTGTCTTCCGCTGTGATCCACCTGGCGGCGTCGACTGGTACGACGTCGACTTCCCGGAAGTGGTGGCACTCCGGTCAAAGTTCCTTCCGGGCCGGTCGCGGCTGATCGGCGCGGATCTGAGCACGCCGGGCTGGGCGGGGGGACTGCCGGACGACCGGCCCGCGATGATCGTCGCGGAGGGCTTGCTGCCGTTCATGCCGGGGGACACGTTCCCGCGGATGGTCCGCGAACTCACCGGTCGCTTTCCGGGCGGGGAGCTGGTGCTCAACGGCTACACGCGGTTCGCGGCGTGGGCGATGAAGTACCACCCGTCGATCAAGGCGCTGAACATCAAGGCGGCGCAGGGCTTCGACGATCCCCGGGAGCCGGAACACTGGGGTGCCGGGCTCACGCTGGCCGAGGAACAGTTGCTGACCCGGGTGCCCGAGGTGGACATGTTTCCCCGGTCGTTGCGCGCGCTCACCCGGCTGATGGCGCGCAGCACCGCGCTTTCCCGGCAGGGCGGGCGGGTGTTGCGGTACCGCTTCTAGGGTTTTCGGCCCATCAGCCGGAGTAGCCGCTCTTGCCGCGACGTGCTCGGTGTTTCGTCGGGGGCGGCGAAGAAGCGATGCGTGGTCGTGCTCGCCGTCGGGCCTTCGTTCGCACGGCGAGCGCCTGCCGTCCGGGCAGCTTCCCCAACGGGTAGTCGAGAAGCCGGTCGAGCACGCCGGGCCGGGCGAATGCCTCAGCGCGTTGTTCGACAGACCGGATGTACGCGCCGACCGGGTCATCGCCGAGCGCGTCGGCGTCACGGAGCCGGAGGAACTCCGCGCTGCTGCCGCCCCCGGCGAGGTGGACGTAGTTGAGATTGCCGCGGGTCATGTGGTTGACCAGCACGCGGACGTTCCACTCCGTGCACGGTGTCGGCCAGGTCCACTGGCCCTGCCGGACGTCCCGCAGGCGTCGCTCGAAGTCGTTACTGGACAAGAGAAACCGGGCGGCAATAGTGTCCATGGGGGACAGTGTCGCCGGATCGGGCGGAGTCGACCGGCGGTTTTCGGACATCACCGTGGCGGGCCTGTCCGCCGGAAATCAGAGGGTCGCGCTGTAAAGGCCGGCCAGCGCCTGCCAATGGCGTTGCGCGGCGGCTTCGTCGTAGGTCGGATTGTCCGGGACGGCGAATCCGTGTTCGGCGGGGTAGGTCTCGACGCTGTGGCGTACCCCGCCGTCGGCGAGCGCGTTTTCCAGCCGAGCGAACTGTTCGGGCGGGAATGAGCGATCGTTCTCCGCCGCGGCCACGTGGACGGTGGCGCGGATGCGGTGGGCCAGCCGGTGGGGGCTGTCCGGCGTGTCGTCGGCAAGGTTCCCGCCGTGGAACGACGCCGCGGCCGCGATCCGGCCGGGGTGATGCGCCGCCGCGAGCAGTGACATGCGGCCGCCCATGCAGTATCCCGTCGTTCCGGTCGCGGTCCCGGAAACCTCCGGACGCCCGGCGAGAAAGTCGAGGAACGCGCCCGTGTCACGGACGATCATCTCCGTGGTCATGCCCTGGTAGAGCGCGTCCAGACGGTGCCGTTCGGCCGGATCGCCGAACACCGTGGCGACGTCGAACGGGGCCCACTCGGTGCGGTAGTAGACGTCGGGCAGCAACACGGTGTACCCGAGCCCGGCGAGCCGGTCGGCCATGGCCGCGAAGGTTTCCCGGACGCCCGCGGCGTCCGGGAACAGGATCACTCCCGGCGAACTGCCGCCACCCGGCGGGGTGTGCAGGGTGGCGGCGCAGACGCCGTCCTCCGTGCCGATGGCGACATCCGTGCGAGGCATGCGGTCAAGCTATCGCCGGCGGCCTCGGCGCACAGCGGATATCGCTGACGGCGGAACGCGGACGTCACAACGCGGTGGCCGCCAGCCAGTGGTCCAGCAACTCGCGATCGCCGGTGACCTCGACCCGATGGTCACCGGGTGGCAGACGGCGGGCGAGCACCAGCATGAGGTCCCGCACCGGCCCGGTCACGGTGACGTCGGCGCCTGCCGCCGAGCGGTCCCAGCCGAAGCCGTCCGGGGTGCGGGTGATCCGCCACCCGGCAGGCAGATCCCGGGGGTGCCACCGGAGGGTCTGACCGTCGCCACGCAGTTCGGCGAGCGCTGCTCTCAGCGACGTCGCGTTCGGTGCGGACAGGATGTCCATGGCTTCGCTGATCACGTCCTCGGCGAGGTCGGCGGCGATCTCGTACGGCTTTCCCGCGGTGAGCGCCGCGTCGGCGTGGTGCACGACCGTTTCGGCCAGCATCCGGCGCAGCCAGAACACGGCGGGACGTGGTCCGATCGGTGTCCACAGAGGACTCGAAGCACCGGCTTCGCTTACCGCGTCGATGAGTTCGGCGGCGCCGTCGCGCAGCCAATGCGGCCATCTCGGCGGCTCACCGGGCTCGGCGAGTAGCGGGTCGGGGAACGCGGCGGCCGCGCGAGTGCGCACGATATCCGCCGCCCAGCGATGCGCCTGCCCGAGGTGGCCGACCAGGTCCTTGACGGTCCACAGTGGACAGGTGGGCACCGTGGTACCCGCCGGCACGTCTTCGACGACGGCGGCGACCGCGTCGGCCTGTTCGCGCAGGCCCTCGGCGAGCCGGTCGAATCCGAGAGTTTCCATGTGCGTTGCTCCTTTTCTGACGTGTCCGTACGGTAGAAATTCCACTGGGGTGGAGGTTCGACGAAAAGTGACCGAGGACAC
Organism: Amycolatopsis sp. NPDC059021; assembly: GCF_042739895.1. Lineage (NCBI taxonomy): Bacteria > Bacillati > Actinomycetota > Actinomycetes > Pseudonocardiales > Pseudonocardiaceae > Amycolatopsis > Amycolatopsis sp. NPDC059021. Next base: position 107,861 of record NZ_JBHYIQ010000015.1, on the reverse strand, counting down.
ATCGCTGGGGATCGGTGAGCTGGCGCGGCTGACCGGCGTCCCTGTGCGCACGATCCGGTTCTACTGCGACGAGGGCATCGTCGACTCGGCACGCAGCGCGGGCGGGCACCGCAGGTTCGACGCCTCCGCCGTCGAACGTCTCGGCCTGGTGCGGCGGCTGCGCGGGCTCGGCCTGGGACTGCCTTCGATCACGCGGGTGCTCACCGGCCAGCGTTCGCTCGCCGAGGCCGTCGCCGCCGAGCGGGCCACGCTCGACGTCGAGCTGGCCGCGCTCGCCTGGCGTCGTGCCTCGCTGCGTGCCGTCGAGGAAGCCGCGCCGGCGGACCGGGCGGCCCGGCTCGACCTGCTCGCCGCGGTCCAGGACGGCACCGCTGCCCGTGACACGCTCGCGACGTTCTGGCGCCGCTTCTACCTGGGCCCGGTGCCGGACGACACCGTCGACATGTTCCTGTCCGTGAGCGTGCCGCAGCCCCCGCCGGACCCGACTCCCTCGCAGGTGGTCGCCTACGCCGGGCTGGTCACCCTGGTCGGAGACCCGGCGTTGCGGCGTCGGCTGCGTACCCGCGCACAGCTCGTGTCGGAGCTCATCCCTGATGAGAGCGCGCTGCACTCTGCGGTCGGCGAGGCCTGCGAACTGGCCCGGCTGCTGGTGCTCGCCGGCCGTCGTCCCGGACCGGGCCCGGCCCTCGACCGGTTCGTCGCGGCTTACGCGTCGGCCCGGCGAACCCGGGACACTCCGTTGTTCCGGCGCGAGTTGGTCGCGCACACCGCCGCGGACCGCGATCCGCGCCTGCGCAGGTACTGGGCGCTGGTCGGCGAGGTGACCGGCGAGCCCGTCACAGTCGGCACGAGCCACCACTGGCTGCTCGACGCGCTGAAGCATTCGGCCCGCTGAACGAGCGCGGTTCGCGACCGGCGGGGAATGGCTGTGCCGAGCTGTGGCGCTTCGCGGAGGTATGCCTCCATGCGGCAATCCCGGGGTGGTCGACCATCGAGGTGCCTTCGGTCGCTGGATGCTCTCCAGTCGAGTTCCAGGATGGCGAAGACAGTGGCCGATAGTTCGCGTCCGAGGGCGGTCCCGCTGCTGAAATGGGTCTCCTTCGCGCCAGGGCGGAGCCGTGGTGGCTCTCTGGCTGATGCGCCGGGGCGACGGTTCTGGCCGGTGCGTTGGCGACTGCCTGTGTGGTGAGTACGGCTAAAGTCTTGGTGTAGAGCGAGTTTCCACCCCGCCTGCTTGGTGAGTGGGGCATGAGGCGAGGCAGCGCCTACCAAGGCACAGAACCCGGGCGGCGTCGTCACCTTCGGGCAGTCACTCCAGGTGACTCAGGTTCTGAGGTGGATGGTGTTGCGTCGTGGTGTGCGGGTGGCGTCCAGCCAGGTGGGCGGTATGAATTCGGGTAGTCCGTCGGTGGTGATGCGGACTTCCCATTCGGAGTGGTGGATGAGCTTGTGGTGGACGGAACATACGAGGACGAGATTGTCCACTTTGGTCTCGCCATGGTGTGCCCAATACACCACATGGTGCGCCGTGCATCGGTAAGCGGGCGCATCGCACCCCGGGAACGCGCAGCCACCATCCCGGCGGGTCAATGCCCGGCGGATGGCGGGGGTGGCCAGCCGTTGCGCCCGGCCCACGTCGAGGGGTTCGCTGTGCGAGCCCAGCACCATCGGGATAACTTTCGCGTCGCAAGCCAGCCGCCGTGCTTCGGCAGCGGTAATCTCGCCGAGTAGGTCGAGGGTGGCTTGTCCGATCCCGGACCGCAGCTGTTCCAGGCTGACTGTCACGACAATGTGGGTGGCTTCCCCGGCTTGCGTGGGCAGGTCGGGGTGTTCGGCCCACATCCGCACCAGTTCCGAGAACGCGCAACCCCGCCGCTCCCACTGGGTTCGGGTGTCGCGCCCCTCTTCCTCGGTGGCCGGGCGAGGCTTGGCGAGCGGATCCAGCATCGCTTGGAGCCGGGCGGAGGTTTCATCGTCGACCCGGGCTTTGATCTGGTGCCCGCCATCACGATGCGGTGCGATGGAGAATTCCGGCTGGAAGGGTTTCGGTTCCCGGGTTTTGGGCTCTTTCCCGTCGGGGTCGAGTTGGGCGAGCAGTCGTCGTCCGGCGGCGCGGATTTCGCGTGGTCCGGCGGCGCGGGCGAGTTCGGCGAGGATTTTCTCCGCCTGTTCCCGGTCCTCCATCGACACGGTCTTGGGGAGCTTGTCGAGTACACGGAGGATTTCGTCGATCTGCGCGGCGCCGACCGCGCCCTCGGCGGCGGCCTGCGCGGTCGCCGGAGCTTGCGGCGGTTGCTCGCCGCTGGTGAGGTCGCGGGTGCCGTTCAACGCTAGTGCTCGCGCCGCGCGTGCTTTCGCTTCGGCGTAGGGGATGTTCAATGTCTCTTGCAGTAGTCGCACGAGGCTGCCGTAGCCGGTGGTGTCGCGTATGCCGCGGCGTTCGAGTTCGGCCATGACCTCGCCTTGTACCGCGGCTTCGCGGCGCTGCGCACACTCGGACTCCAGGAGCCTGTCCAGCAGGCAGTCGACATCCTCGCGCCACCACTCGGTGCGCGATGCCTGGGTGCTGCTGTCGACTGACATACCTCCACGATACGCCGCCCGATCGAACATGTGTGCTATCGATCGGGTGAACCTGAAGCACGCACTTTTCCTTGCTGTATAAGGGTTTTCAATCATTTCGCGTCCGCATCGCGTAAGGCGGGCGCAGTGAGTGCCGAATGCACTGGGTTGGTGTGCAGTGCTGGTGCGGCAGCCTGACAACTGCCTCTCCGGCAGACCGGCCCGCGCCGGTTGCGGGATGCCGCCGAAGCCGTGGGCCGCTGGTGGCAAGGCTGCGGTAAGCCGCCGATTTCGGTTTGGCAGTGGACCGTCACCCCGGAGCGTCAGACGGTCCAGCTCGCCCGTGACTGGTGACGCCCCCCCCCGCGCTTACGGGGAGCACGTGAAGGAAATCCGCTCCGGCCGGACAACTGCCTCTGACTCCGGACCTCACCGTATTCGCGGGACACCTTCTGTCCGACGACACGTACCGAGCAAGCGTCGCGCGCTGCCGACTCGCCCCACGAAAGTAGAGCTGGTCTCGGCACCTGCCGTATTCGTGGGTCGAACGGGTCAAGCCCGGCGGTGACCGGTTCCTGGTCCGGCTGGCTGGTCCGCGACGGTTGTGGGATGTCGTCAAAGCCACGTGCCGCTCATGACCGGTGCGTTTTCCGGCCTGAGCGCGGCATATGGCTGACGTCCCCGCGCATGCGGGGAGCACGGCGCTGACGAGACGGCGGCGACCATCGCCGCGGGGCCAGCCCCGCGTATGCGGGGAGCACACTTCTTGACCAGCGTCTTCAGAGCAATATCACCGGGTTTCGTTCACTTTGACCGGCTCATGCCGAATCCCGCGTCCCAAGGAGTGGACGGCCGAACCACGACGGGGTGAAGATCAGGACATCGCGCGCCAAATCGACCACCCGGTTGCCGATTCACAGGTTCCTTTGAGGTTGTGCCCAGGCTTCTCCCGCACCGGCCCGACATACCTGGAGTAGGCCCGAGGGACGGGCAGTGCGACGGATCGGGGACGGGTGGTCGGCTTGAGTGGTGTGATCGCGCCAGGGGAACGTGCCGGGGGCGGGGGTGCCCGCGGACCGGCCGGGCGGACGGCGACGGTCGACGTCGTGATCCCGGTGTACAACGAGGAACGGTCGTTGCCGGGGTGTGTCCGGGTGTTGCACGAGTATCTCAGCGAGCAGTTCCCGTTCGAGTGGACGATCACCGTGGTGGACAACGCCAGCACGGACGCGACCCACCAGATCGCCACCGCGCTCGCCGAGGAGATCGAGGGCGTGCGGGTGCTGCACCTGGACCGCAAGGGCCGGGGCCTGGCGCTGCGGACGGCGTGGGGCTGGAGCGACGCCGACATCGTCGTCTACATGGACGTCGATCTGTCCACCGGGCTCGACGCGTTGCTGCCGCTGGTGGCGCCGCTGACCAACGGGCATTCCGACGTCGCGATCGGCTCGCGGCTGGCGGCCGGGTCGCGGACGGTGCGCGGGCCCAAGCGCGAGCTGATCTCGCGGTGCTACAACTGGCTGATCCGGATGTCGCACGGGGCGGGGTTCACCGACGCGCAGTGCGGGTTCAAGGCCGCGCGCACCGACGTCGTCCGGCCGCTGCTGGAGCACCTCGAGGACGATTCCTGGTTCTTCGACACCGAACTCCTCCTGCTCGCCGAGCACAACGGCCTGCGGGTGCACGAGGTCCCGGTCGACTGGGTCGAGGACACCGACGCCCGTGTCCACGTGGCGAGCACCGCGCTCGATGACGTCCGCGGGCTGATCCGGGTGGCCAGGAACAAGGCGAGCGGCGCGGCGAAGGTGGCCGAGCTGCCGCGACGGCCCGATCCCGCGCCGATCCATCCGGACGCCGTGCTCGCGCGCCGGGAAACCGGGCTGCTGTGGCAGATCCTGTCGTTCGCGCTGATCGGGGTGATCTCGACCGCCGCGAACCTCGCGCTGTACGCGTTGTTCCGCACGGTGTGGCCGTTGCTGGTGGCCAATTTCGCGGCGCTGACCATCACGACGTTGTTCAACACCGAGGCGAACCGGCGGTTGACGTTCCTCGGCACGCGTGGATCCACCGGGCGCGTGCATTTCCAGGGACTACTCGTTTTCGCGCTCTATTACGCGTTCACTTCGGGCGCCCTGCTCGCGTTGCACGCGTTCGTCTCACACCCTTCGACCGCGCTGGAACTGTTCGTGCTGCTGGTTTCTTCGGCGATCGGCACCGCTGGGCGGTTCGTGCTGCTCCGCGGCTGGGTCTTCAAACACACCGAAAGGAAGGCGTCCGCATGACCACCGCCGCCCGGCCCATCGAGGACGAGGCCGCCCCACCGGAGAAGACGACGACGGCGTCCGCCCAGGCCAGATGGCGGCCGTACGCGCTGGCGGCGATCGTGGCGCTGGCCCTGCTGCTCTACGGCTGGGGTCTCGGCTCGGAGGGCTGGGGGAACACGTTCTACTCGGCCGCGGTCAAGTCGATGGGGCAGAGCCTGACGAACTTCCTCTTCGGCGCCTACGACCCGGCCGGTGTGGTCACTGTGGACAAACCGCCGATGGCGTTGTGGCCTCAGGTGGTCTCGACCTGGATCTTCGGCTTCCACGGCTGGTCCTTGCTGCTGCCCCAGGTGATCGAGGGCGGCGCGGCGGTCTTCCTGCTGCACCGCACGGTCCGCCGGTGGGCGGGGGAGAACGTCGCGCTACTGGCCGCGTTGATTCTCGCGCTCACCCCGATCACGGTCGCGATCAACCGGGACAACAACCCCGACACGCTGCTCGTCCTGCTGTGCGTCGCCGCGGCCTACGCGTTCACGCGGTCCGTGGAACCGGGGATCACCTCCCGCAGCGCGACGAAGTGGTTGCTGCAGGCCGCTTTCTGGTGCGGCTGCTGTTTCGTCACCAAGATGCTGGCCGGGTGGATGATCGTGCCCGCGCTCGGGCTCGCGTACCTGTTCGGCCGGAACGCGCCGTGGCAGCGCAAGGCGCTCGACCTGCTGATCGCGGCCGGTGTCCTGCTCGTCAGCTCGCTGTGGTGGGTCGCGCTGACGGCCTGGTGGCCGGGCGAGAAGCCCTACATCGGCGGCAGCGCCGACGGTTCGGCCCGGGACCTGATCATCGGCTACAACGGGCTCGGCCGGGTCTTCGGCCAGCAGATCGGCCCGAAGGGCAGCGCGGGCGGTCCACCGCCGGGCGCCATGGTCGGCGGGCCTGGCGGGCCTGGTGGCGGACAGGGGCCCGAGTTCACCGTGGGAGGCGGTTTCGGGGGTGACGCGGGGCTTTCCCGGTTGTTCGGCAGCGAGGTCGGCGGGCAGATCAGCTGGCTGATCCCGGCCGCGCTGCTGGTGCTGATCGCCGTCGCGGTCGCGGGCCTGATCCGGTGGCGCCGCAAGGAACCCGCGGATCACTTCGGGCGCGCGGGCTGGTGGCTGTGGGGTTCGTGGCTGGTGGTGATCGGCCTCGTGTTCAGCTACCAGGAGGGCATTTTCCACTCCTACTACACGACGCAGCTCGCGCCCGCGATCGCCGCGCTGATCGCCGCCGGGGCTGCGGTGTTCTGGCGCTACTACCGCGCTCCTGCCGGATATTCGTGGCTGCTGCTCCCCGCCGGTGTCGCGCTGACCGCGGTCTGGGCGTGGGTGGTGATCTCCCGCGACACGTCTTGGCACGGTTGGCTGCGCTACGCCGTCGCGGCCGCCGGGGTGCTGACGGTGGCTGGGCTGATCGTCGCCCGGCTGGTGAAAACCGTGGCCGGGGCGCGGGTCGCCGCGGTGCTCGGCGTGGTCACGGTGCTGGTGACGCCCGGGGTCTGGTCGGTCGCCAAGGCGGTGACGTCCACCGGCGGCGGGCTCGGCGGTGGCACCCTGCCCTCCGCCGGCCCGAACACCGGGTTGCCGGGCGGGCTCCACATCGCGGGCAGCGGGCCGGGCATGCCGAACGTGCAGGAACTCGAACAGATCATGACCACGGGCAAGACGCCCGGCGGACGCCGGATCGGCGGAGCCGAGCTTTCCGAGGAGCAGCGCGGAATCCTCGACTACGTCACCGCGCACAGCGGCGACGCGAAGATCAAGCTCGCGGTCGAAGGCGGCTCGATGGGCTCGGCGGGTTACATCATCAACAGCGACGCCACGATCATCGGCATGGGCGGGTTCATGGGCGGTGACAACGCGCCCAGCGTCGACAAGCTGGCCGCGTGGCAGCGCGACGGTCAGCTCGGGTTCGTGCTCAGCAGCGCCAAGGAGGACGCGAACAAGCAACAGGGCCGCCGCGGCGGCGGGCTCGGGATGTCGGACGCGTCGACAGCGCGTATCGCGTGGGTCCAGCAGCACTGCACGGTGGTGCCGCCCAGCGCGTACGGCGGTTCCGCGCCCGAGCCGCGGAACGGGCAACGGATGATGCTGCCCGGCGGCGAGTCGGACACGCTGTACGACTGCCGGGGCAAGTAAGTGTCACTCGAACGGGTGAGTCGCCGGGAGGGACGCCGTGGTTCACGCGGACTTCCCGGTGACTCGCCCATCCTGAACCGATGACCGAGACCACCTCGCAGCCCGCCACCGTGCTGGTGGTCGACGACGAGCCGAACATCCTCGAACTGCTTTCCGCCGCGCTGCGGCTGAGCGGGTTCGAGGTGCACTCGGCGGACAACGGCACCGAGGCGATGGCCATCGCCGCCCGCGCCGCGCCGGACATCGTCGTGCTGGACGTGATGCTGCCGGACTACGACGGGTTCACCGTGGCCACGATGCTCCGCGCGGCGGGGAACCAGGTGCCCGTGCTGTTCCTGACCGCGCGCGACGCCGTCGAGGACCGGATCGCCGGCCTGGTCGCCGGCGGGGACGACTACGTCAGCAAACCGTTCAGCCTGGACGAGGTCGTGCTGCGGCTGCGGGCGATCCTGCGCCGGACCAAGAGCGGCGAGGGCACCGAGGAGTCCGCCGCGCGGCTGCGGTACGCGGATCTGGAGCTGGACGAGGACGCGCATGAGGTGCACCGCGGCACGCGGCCGATCCGGTTGTCGCCCACGGAGTTCAATCTCCTGCGGTACCTCATGCTCAACGCCGAGAAGGTGGTCAGCAAGGGACAGATCCTCGATCGGGTGTGGCATTCGGAGTTCGACCGGGACAGCAGGATCGTCGAGTCCTACATCAGCTACCTGCGGCGCAAGATCGACGCGCACGATCCGCCGCTGATCCACACCATCCGCGGCGTCGGCTACACGCTCCGGCTCGCCCCGGGCCGGGCGGACGACCGGCCCGCGCCGTGATCCGCCGTCGTCGCTGGACGCTGCGGACGCGCCTGCTGCTGGCGCTGCTCGCGCTGACCGCGATCGGGCTCGCCGCGTTCGGGATGCTGAGCGTGACGCTGCTCGACAGGTCCCAGCTCGACCGCGTCGACAGCCAGCTGGCGGCGATGGCGGCGAACGTCGCCTCGCCGGACCGTCCGCCGCCGCGCCCGCCGGTGGAACTGAACTCCGCGGAACGCCTGCCGACGGACTTCCGCGTGTTCTTCTTCCAGACCGCCGGCGAACTGACCGATCAGGTCGGCGTGGCCAGCGGGATCGCCTCCGTGCCGGAACTGCCGCCGATGGACGCGGCGTCGGTCCGGGAGCGGGCCGGCACCCCGGTCACCGTCCCGGACCGCAGCGGTACCGGCGAATGGCGGGTGCGCACCGTGGTCCAGGCACCCACCCCGGCGCAACCCCGGGGTGGCACCGCCGCCGTCGCGCTGTCGCTGGACACGGTGAACGCCACCACCGCCAAACTGCGCACCATCGAGCTGGCCGCGGGATCGGTGCTGCTGGTGATCATCGGCCTGACCGCGACCTGGCTGGTCCGGCTGGGGCTGCGGCCGCTGACCAGGATCGAGCACACCGCGAAGGCCATCGCGGACGGCGAGCTGGACCGCCGGGTCGTCGAGGACGACCGCAACACCGAGGTCGGCAGGCTCGGCGCGGCGTTCAACGTCATGCTCACGCGGATCTCTTCGGCGCTGAAGCAGCGCGAGCAGTCCGAAGACCGGCTACGGCGTTTCGTCGGCGACGCCTCGCACGAACTGCGCACGCCCCTGACGTCCATCCGAGGTTTCGCCGAGCTGTATCGCAAAGGCGGCGCCGAGAACGAGGCCGACGTCGAACGGTTGATGGGCCGCATCGAGAGCGAGGCGATCCGGATGGGCCAGCTCGTCGACGACCTCCTGCTGCTGGCCAGGCTCGACCAGGAACGCGCGCTGGACTTCACCGAGATCGACCTGGCCGTCCTCGCCGAAGACGTCGTGCTCGACGCGCGGGCGCGCGCTCCCGAACGCGAGATCTCCTTGTGCCGCCCGGAAAAGCCGGTGCGCGTGCTCGGCGACGAGCACCGCGTCCGGCAGGTCATGACGAACCTGGTCGGCAACGCGCTGGTCCACACCCCGGCCGCGGCGGGCATCCACGTGTCGGTCGGCTTCGAGCCGGCGAACCGCCGGTCGCGCAAGCCCGCGGCCGAAGCCGGCGGGCAGCCGCCGAAGACGTCGACGCTCGCGGTGTTCGAGGTCCGAGACGAGGGGCAGGGGATCCCGCCCGGCGAGGCTTCCCGGGTGTTCGACCGCTTCTACCGCGTGGATCGGGCACGCTCGCGCGGTGGCACCGGGCTCGGCCTGGCGATCACCGCGGCGATCCTCGAAGCACACAACGGCCGGGTCCAGGTGCACACGCGGCCGGGGAAGGGGACGACCTTCCGCGTTTTGCTCGCGCCCAGCTGACCGGCTGCGTAGATTCTGGCGGATGCGTCTCCTCTTCTCCTCCGGCGCCGGGCACAGCCACATCGCGCCGATGCTGCCACTGGCCACCGCCGCGCGGGACGCGGGGAACGACGTGGTGTTCGTGACGGGTTCCGGCGCGACGCGGTACCCGGAGGCGGCGGGCCTGCACACGGTCGCGATCGACGGGTCGCACGATGGCGTGTCCGCCCGCTACGCGGAGAAATATCCGCTCGAACGCATCAGGACGCTGCCGCGCGACGAAGCGTTGTCGGCGATGATCGCGTACTACCTGGTCGGCGTGGGCGCGGGCGGGCGGCTCGGCGAGATGCTCGCGTTCGTGCGGGACTGGAAACCGGACCTGGTGGTCGGCAATCTCGCCGAACGCGCCTCGGTACTGGCCGCGGACCTCGCCGGGGTGCCGTATGTCATGCACGCCATCGGCCCGCCCAAGACGGCCGAGGTCATGGCGGCGGCCTGGGAGGTGGCGCACGAACTCGTGCGGCCGTACGGCGTCGAGCGGCTGCCGTCGCGCGAAGGTGTGCCCTATCTCGACATCTGGCCGGACGAGCTGTGCCCGCGCGACACCGCCTGGGAGTATCCGACGCGCTGGCCGCTGCGCCCGGAGAACGTCGTTCCCGTCGAAGCGGAACGTCCCGCCTTGCTGGCCGGAATGCCTTATGAGCGCACGGTTTACGTGACCTCGGGCACTTCGCACAATACGCGGCCCGGTGTCCTGGAGGCGATGATCGCCGGGCTGCGCGGAGTCGAGGCCAACGTGATCGTCACGATCGGCTGCGACGGTGACCGCGCCCGCTTCGGGTCGCAGCCGGATCACGTGCGGATCGAGCACTTCGTGCCCCAGGAACAGCTTCTGTCCTTTGTGGACGTCGTGGTGTGCCACGCTGGCGCGGGCACGATTCTCGGCGCGCTCGCGCACGGCGTGCCACTGGTGGTCGCGCCGCTGGGCACCGACCAGTTCGACATGGCCGATCAGGTCGTCGACGCGGGTGCCGGCCTGCTCGCGGGCTCCGGGGCGCCGTCGGAGGACGCGGTACGCGTGGCCGTCCGCGAGATTCTCGGGAATTCGTCGTTCCGGGAACGGGCAGCGGTGATTGCCGGGAAAATCACCGCGATGCCCACGACGATGGACATCCTCGACCGGCTGAAGGCGTACACGGCAAGCGCTTCCTGACGATTTCGGAATGGCGGATTTCCGACTGCTTTCTGGTCACGGCCTTGCCGGTGCGCCACCATGGCTGCGACCGGGCAACCACGTGGTGTGACCGTGGGAGGACGCTGTGAAGCTACGCCGGATTTTCGTTGCCGCCGCCTGCGTACTGGCCGCCGGGCTCGGTGTTCCCGCTCCCGCCGGAGCGGCGCCGCAAGCGGTCCGGACCATCGTCGGCAACCTCACGGTCCCGTGGGGCCTGGCGTTTCTGCCCGACGGGACCGCGCTGACCACCCAGCGCACCACCGGCCGGGTGCTTTCGATCAAGGGCGGGACGGCGACGGAGGTCGCGAGGATCCCCGGCGTGCAGCCGACCGGGGAAGGGGGATTGCTGGGTATCGCCGTTTCCCCGGACTACGCCACCGACGGCTGGCTGTACGTCTACTACACGGCGGCGTCGGACAACCGGATCGCCCGCTTCAAACTCGGTGGCGCCGCGCCGCAGCCGATCCTGACCGGGATCGCCAAGAACTCCTTCCACGACGGCGGCGGGCTGGCCTTCGGCCCGGACCGGATGCTCTACGCGACGACCGGGGACGCGGGCACCCGCGCCAACGCGCAGAACCTGAACTCGCTGAACGGCAAGATCCTGCGGCTGAAGCCGGATGGGACGGCGGCGCCCGGGAATCCGTTCAACTCGCGTGTCTACAGCTACGGGCACCGCAACGTGCAGGGCGTGACCTGGTCGCCGGAGGGGCGCATGTACGCCTCGGAGTTCGGCGAAAACACCTGGGACGAGCTCAACCGGATCGAGGCGGGGAAGAACTACGGCTGGCCGAACTGCGAGGGCAAATGCGGCAATCCGTCCTATGTGGACCCGCTGCTGGTCTGGCCGACCAGGCAGGCCTCGCCCAGCGGAATCGCCGTCTACAAAGGATCCGTCTATCTCGCCGCGCTCGCCGGGCAGCGGCTCTGGCGGGCACAGCTCACCGGGGACGGCGGCGTCGGGCAGCCGCAGTCGCTCTACCAGGGGCAGTACGGACGGCTGCGCGCCGCGGCCGTGGCGCCGGACGGCACCCTCTGGTTCAGTACGAGCAACCGGGACGGCCGCGGTTCGCCGGGGTCCACCGACGACCGGATCCTGAGCACCGACGGAAACTGACGATTCAGCTGTTCGCGCCGGTCCGTGGTTTCGCGACGATGGTGAGTACGGAACCCACGGACCGGCGCGGCGCGTTCGTGAGGTCGCGCTCGGGATCGATCAGACGACGTCCGGCGAGCCAGGCGACGGCGCCGAGCACGAAGCCGTACGCCGCCACCAGGCCGTGCCCGTTTTCCTGCGCGAACCACAGCGTCAGGCCGAGCGCGGGGACGCCGAGCGCGAGCAGCCTCTCCTTGGCGACGCGGCTTCGCACCAGGAGCGCGGCAGCCAGCGTCGCGCCGAGAAAGTACGTCGCACCGGAGCTCCCGGCGAAATTGCGGGGATCGGTGCTGCCTTCGGTCGCGCCGAACAGCGCGTCGACGAGCTGAGGCAGGAAGATGCCCGAGGCGACCAGCGCCAGCATCAGCGGCCCGCCCCAGAACCACTCGGCGAGGGCGGCGATGACGGCGAGGGTGATCAGGTTGTAGACCGCTCCGATCGGACCGCCGTTTTGCATGAACACCGACGTGACTACGCGCCACCAGCCCGTTTTCGCCGGGTCGGCGTCGAAGGCGTCCATCGCCCCGCTCCAGCAGAGCTGCGTGACGACCCCGGCGACGGCCACGGCGGTGAGCCCGGCCGCGCACCACGGGAGGCGCCGCCGGGCGATCGTTTCGGCGCCGACGACCGTCCGGCCGCTGAGGAACAGCAGCACCATCAGCGCCGCCGTGGTCAGGTTGTACAGCACCGCATCCATCGTCCCACCCCAGTTTTGAACACTGTTTGAATCCTGTCGCGAATGACCGTAGCAGGCGGGCCCGGCAGATTCAAACGCTGTTTGAAAGATGCGCTACGCTGGGTCCGTGAAGCTCACCACGGACCGGATCATCGACGCGGGCATGGCCACCTTCGCGGAGGTGGGGTACCAGGCGCTGTCCATGCGGCAGGTGGCCGAACGGCTCGACGTGCACGCCGGGAGCCTCTACTACCACGTGCGGAACAAGAACGCGCTGCTCCAGCTGATGGCCGACCGCGTGGCCAGGCAGGCCTACGACGCCGGGACCGCCGTGCTCGCCGGCTTACCGGCGGACGCCGGCTGGCAGGCGCGGATCGAGGCGCAGGCGAGGACGTTGCGCGAGAGCATCAAACGCCATCCCGGCGGGGCGATCCTGCTCGCCGACAGTCCGAAGGTGCTCAGCGAGGGTGCGCTGGCGCTGATGGAACGGTTGCTGCGGACCCTGGCCGATGCCGGGGTGCCCGAGCGGGAGCGGATCATCGGGGCCGACACGGTACTCAGCTATGTCACGGGTTTCGTGCTGCAGGAACAGAGCGAGTCCGCCGCCCCGGGGGTCGGCGCCGGTTCCGCCGATCTGGTGGAGCGTTTTCCCTTGACGGTCGAGGGCGCATCGATGTACGAAGAGGACGAGATGTTCGCCAGGAGCATTCGCCTGCTCTGCGAAGGAATCGGAAATCTCCCCGGCGGAAATGCGGATAGCGGCGAATAGGCTGTGGTGGCCATCTCGCCCGGTCGGGGGTATTTTCGCGGTCCGATTGGGTGTTCGCCGCCGGTCCGCACAAGAATCCACCCATGCGCGCAAGGCGGTTTGCTTCGATCTCAGCCAGTGTTGCCGCCGCGGTGTGCGCGGTGGCCATTGTGGTCACCCCCGGCGGCGCGGTCGCCGCGCCGTTGCCCGGCGGGCTCGGCCCGTGTGTCGGCGACGATTGCCCCAATCCGTATCCGCCGGTCCACAATGGCGGGATTTCCGGCCACGACAACGGCATCAACGTCTTCGTCGGCGGCGACATGCGGGTGCGCGAGGCGGCCGCGGAGGCCGAGGGCAGGGTCGTGGTCCTCGGTGGTTTCGACATGGCGAAGCGGCCCGGCGCGTCCTCCATCTACAACGTCGGTGAGGCCGGGGTGGGGTCGCGGGTGCCGCCGCCGGCCGGCGCGGACTACCTGACCACCGGCGGCAACGTGAGCATCGCCGATGGCCAGCGGCTGCTTGCCGAGGGCGGCGTCGTCCGGCACGGGGGAACGCTCACCGGCACCGTCGTCGGCACGCCGAAGGCCGACCCCGACGCCGCCAAGCCGTACGCGAATCTACGTACCGAACTGCGCCTGGCCAGCCAGTGCTACGCGCGCCAGGACACCCAGCCGCGGCCCGCCACGGGCACCGCGGTCAACCAGGGTTATCAGACCTTGTTCACCGGCGACGGGAAATCCGCGCTCCAGGTGTTCAACGTGGACTTCGACATCACCGGGCCGACCGGCGGAATGCAGGGAATCTCGTTCGCGGGCATTCCGGACGGGGCGACCGTGCTCGTCAACATGACCGGCGGCGCTCGCACGATCAACACCTACAGCGGCGACCTCGGTGACCAGGACCCGATCAACAAACTGCGGCAGCGGCTGCTGTGGAACTTCCCGGACGCGACCAGCGTGCGGATCGCCGGTGGCGCGCAGTTCCAGGGCAGTGTGCTGATCGGCAATCCGGGCAGCCTCGCCACGATCACCCCGTCCGGCATGAACGGCCGTTTCTTCACCACCGGATCGCTCCTGCACACCTCGGAGCCCAATGGCGGCGGTGGCCAGGAATTCCACAACTACCCGTTCACCGGCGACCTGCCCGACTGCGCCACCGCGCCGACCACGACCCCGACGACGCCCACCACGCCGACGACGAGCACGACGTCCACAACGTCCACGACCTCGACGACTTCTACGACGTCGACCAGTCCGACGACGAGCACCACGTCGACGAGCCCGACCACCAGCACCACGCCGACCACTTCGACGACCAGCACCACATCGACGAGTCCGACGACGAGCACGACTTCTACGACGTCGGCCACCTCGACGACGAGTACGACTTCGACCAGTTCGACGAAGAGCACCAGCCCGACCACGTCGAGCACGACTCCGACGTCGAGCACCACCACGTCGAGCACCACGCCGACGACGTCGACCGGTCCGACGACGAGCCGGACCACGACCAGTGGCACCACGACGTCCGGCACGAGCAGTACGTCCAGCACCACGCCCGCCCCCGGGGTGACCACCGGCACCACCCCGGATCAAGGGGTGGGGCCGGGGACCGGGCCCGGCGGTGGTCCGTCCGGTGATCAGCCGCTGGCTTCGACCGGCACCGACATCCGCGGCACGCTGATCGCCGGGGTCTTCCTGCTGACCCTCGGCGGTGCCCTGGTGGCGGTGACGATCCGGCGCAGGCGCCGCGAATCCTGACCGGGGATTCCGAACGGGGGCGGTGGGGCGCGAACACCCCCAACGAGCGCGGGAAGGGGGGGGGGGGGGGCGCGGGGATGAGAGTTTTGAGACGCTCGCAGTGAAACA
>NZ_JBHYIQ010000015.1:89276-92903 GCF_042739895.1 Amycolatopsis sp. NPDC059021 | reverse complement strand
GCGGGGGGGCGGGGGGGTGGTGATATGGTTTTTATCGCGCACCCGGGGGGGGGGCTGGGGGGGGGGTCCCGCGCGCGGCGGGGCGCGGCATGCCGGGCCGGGTTATCCCCCGGGGCCCTTGCGGGCCCCCCCCCGGAACCGGGCCCGTTCTCTGTGCGTGCCGTCGCGCGATGAGGTCAGTTTTCCCGTCCTGGCAAGGGAAACAGCCTGCTTGACTCGGTGGTGAACCGGGAAGGAGGCGCGATGCGCGAGTACTGGCCGCAGATCCGGCTGTGGCTGCTGGGCCTTGGCTGTCTCGCCCTGCTGGTCCTCGGCATCCTGTCGCTGACGTCGTCGGACGACGGTGTGACCTGCGGCGGCAAGACGATGCACGTGGGAGACCGGTGCGCCTCCTCGGGTGTCACGCGGAGCAGGGACGAACAGGCGTCGGAGAATACCGGCCGCAACTGGATCTTCGTCGCGGTGGGCGGCCTGGGCACCCTCGGTTTCGCGGCCTACGGCGTCTTGGCGCTCAGGCGCCGGGTCTGACCGCTCAACGCGCCTTCGACGAGTTCCAGCCAACGCTCCCGATCGGACTTCGCGGCCTCGACGCCCGGTGAGCTGTTCAGCAGCAGGATCACGTCGTCGACCGTGAGGTCGGGCCGGACGGTTCGTGCCTGATGCGCCATGGCGATCATGCGCTCGACGGACTCCCTCGCCTGCTCTCGCATCGCCTGGAACGGATCCGGCGCCACCTCGGAAAGTGCGGCGCGGAGGAGCCGTTCGTGTCCCATTTCGACGACCACCCGCCGGATCAGGGCCACGATTTCGTCGAGGGCGGTGCTGTGGCCGTCGGCGATCCTGAGCACGGCGGCGTCGAGCGTCTCGGCGATCGCGGTTCCGAGATCCTCCGCGATGGTCCGGATCAGGTCCTGTTTGGCCGGGAAATGGCGATAGAGCGTGCCGACCGCGACGCCCGCCTTCGCCGCGATGTCGTCCATCCCCGCGTCCGAGCCGTGCGCCACGAAGATCGTCCGCGCGGCTTCGAGGATCGCCTCCCGGTTGCGTACCGCGTCCGCCCGTAAGCCCGTTCGCCTGGCCATGCCACCCCTTGCCGAGAAGATGAACTGCTGGTTCACTATAAAACATGAACGAGTGGTTCAGGTTAGGGGGCGATCATGGGTGACTGGACCGAGGCGGACATGCCCGGCCAGCAAGGCCGCGTCGCCGTGATCACCGGTGCCAACACCGGGATCGGCTTCGAGACGGCCCGTGCGCTGGCGCGGCGAGGCGCGCGTGTCGTGCTCGCCTGTCGCGATGTGGACAAGGCGAAGGAGGCGGCCGGGCGGATCGGCCAGGACGTGGACGTGGTGCGCCTGGACCTGGCGGCGCTGGCGTCCGTGCGAGCGGCAGCCGAGGAGCTGGCGGCGCGCTACGAGCGGATCGACCTGCTGATCAACAACGCCGGGGTGACCGGCCTGACCGGACGTACCGAGGACGGCTTCGAGATCCAGTTCGGGGTCAACCATCTCGGCCACTTCGCGCTGACGGGCCTGCTCCTCCATCGGATGGTGCCGGTGCCGGGCTCACGGGTGGTCACGGTCAGCAGCATCGGGCACCGCTTCGGCCGGGTGGATCCGGACGATCTGCGTTCCGCAGGCACCTATGCCGGGTCGAAGCTGGCCAATCTGCTGTTCACCCACGAACTGAACCGGAGGCTGCGCGACGCGAATACCGTCGCCCTGGCCGCCCACCCCGGCGGCGCGAGTACCGAGATCTTCCGCTACTCCTCGCCGTGGTTCCGCGTGCCGAACCTCCTGATCGCCCGCGTTCTCGGGCGTACACCGGCGATGGGCGCGCTGCCCACGCTCCGGGCGGCCACGGATCCGCTCGCCGAGGGCGGGGAGTACTACGGCCCCGGCGGGTTGTTCGAGATCCGGGGATACCCGGAGCGGGTCGCCGCCAGTGCGCGTGCCCACGACGTCGTGGTGCAGCAACGTCTGTGGGAAGTCTCCAGTGAACTCACCGGAGTCGGCTATCCGGTGTGAAGCCGACGATTTCCCTTGTGCGGCAAGGAATCAGCGGGCAAGTCGCTCCGCCAGCCAGGCGAGCGAGAGCGGGTAGCGGTATTCGATGGCCGCGTGCCCGGCGTCGAAGAGTTCGAAGTGGACACGGTCGTCCGGCAGGCCGATCTTCGCGATCTCGGCGCGGAACGCCTCGGCGCCGAGATCGAGGTAGTACTCGTCCCGGGTACCCGCGTCGATCCACACCGCCCGCAACGACCGGACGGCCTCCGCGTACCGCGGCGCCATCCGCACCGGATCCCAGTCGAGCCAGCGCTGCCACTGTTCGGGGCGCGGCGCGCCGGTCAGCGCGTCGAACGGCAGTTCGGGCGTGCCGTCTTCGCGGGCGGAGAAGCAGGCAGCGACGCCGAGCAGGGACAGGAGCAGGGGATCTTCGGGCTTCGTGAACGCCGTGCGGGACTCGAAGTCGGCCCACCAGCGGGTGATGTCCTGGTCGTAGTCACGCAGGGCGCGAGCGGCCTTGCCGAAGTCGGCGAGATAGGACAGCTCGTAGAGGGTGTCGCCGGCGTGCGTGGCCAGCGCGCCGAAGACGTCCGGCCGCAGCATCGGGGTGATCATCGCGCCGAAGCCGCCTGAGGACTTGCCGGTGATCGCCCGCGATTCCCGGTCCGGGATCGTGCGGTAGCGCTCGTCCACCCACGGCACGACCTCGTCGCACAGGTACGAGTGGTACCGCCCGGTGCCCGGCGAATCGACGAACTGCGAACCGCCGTACCTGGTCCACGCGTCGACGTAGACCACGACGCATCCGGGCGCGGTGCCGCCGGCGAAAACGGCGTCGGCGGTCTCGGGGAACGGCTGGCGGAACGGCGTGCGGTTGGCCCACATCGCCAGGTGCCCGGTGTAGCCCTGGATGACGTACACGGTGGGATAGCGGACATCCGGGCTCGCGTCGTAGCCGGGCGGGACGTAGACCCACAACGGCCGTCGGTGCGGATCGCCGAGCGGGTTGTCCCGCAGCAGCGCGGAGTCGAGGACGTGCCGGTCGAGCCGGCCGGCGAGTTCGGCTTCCCAGGGCAGCATGGGGCCAGTCAAGCACGGACCCACGAGCATGCGCAGCCGACTTCCTTCGCGGATTTCCCGCTGGGGAAGGAAAAGCCGCCCGTCCCGCCGGTGGCGGTGGCCGCGCGTCCACCGCCACCGGCGAGAAACCGAGGATCAGCCGAGCGTGCGGGTCACGTCCTGGGCCGCGTTCTGATCGGGCGATCCCGTTTTCGTCGCGTCGAGCGACACGGCGACGACGGCCGTGTCCCCGGCCTTGTAATCCGCGGCCTCGTTTTCGTTGTCCACACTGAGAACGGCGGTGTGGCTGGTGCCGTCACACGTGGCGGCGGTGTCGTTGCTCGCGCCGAAGGCCGACGCGGTGGTGTCGTTGACATAGCCGACGAGCGTGCCGGTATACCCCGAGTCGCAGGTGTAGGTGACGCTTACGTTGACGGTGTCGTTGGCGGCCACGACGGCGCCGCTGATGCTCAGCGTCGCCGCCTCGGGGGGCGCCGCGGCGGGGGGGGGGGGCCAGGATCGGGGGGGGGGCGGGGGGGGGGGTGGTTGTGTGTGGTTTTTA
>NZ_JBHYIQ010000015.1:75263-89266 GCF_042739895.1 Amycolatopsis sp. NPDC059021 | reverse complement strand
CAGCGACCCGGGGCTGGTGTCTGGTCCCCGTCGCGTGGCGGGGGGGGGGGGCGGCCCCCCCGGCGCGGGCGAGCCCCCGCGCCCCCGCGGGGGGGCCCCCCGCGGCGGCGGGGGCCAGCACGACGAGGGCGGACGCCGCGGCGGCGAGGGTTCCGGCCCAGGCTCGGGCGGTTTTCATGATGATCACTCCTTGTCCCGTTCGCACGGATTCGCGGACAGGCGTGGCCCGGCACGGGTGGCGCGGAGCCACGTCGGGGGCGTGGTGATGGCGGCGCTGTGCCGTCCGGCGTCGCGATCGCCGGACGAACTGGTCGCGGCCCGTTCCGGGCGGAGAGCCGCCGGCGGATGGCCTTCGCACCGGGGTCGCACCAGTCTCCCGGCTCGAGGCTCCATCGCTGTCAAGAGGCCGCCAGACAAGGATCCAGCGCCGAAAGCCCGCCGGACACCGCCGTTGTGGCACCACGGGTTCCGCTGCGTGGCCTATCCCGGGACGGGGCTTGCGAAGAGCGCCCGCGGGTCCAATCAGGTCCGAACGGGCCCGCGCGACGTACGATCTCGCGGGTGAGCAGCAGCAGACCCGCCGCGGAGCAGCGCCTGAACGACCTCGCCAGGCTGCGCCGTGTTCGCGACCGGATCGACCGGGAGTACGCGCAGCCGCTGGACGTCGAGGCGCTCGCCCGTGACGCGCACATGTCGGCAGGGCACCTCAGTCGCGAGTTCCGTCGCGCCTACGGAGAGTCACCGTATTCCTATCTGATGACGCGGCGTATCGAGCGCGCGATGGCGCTGCTGCGGCGGGGCGATCTCAGTGTCACCGAGGTCTGCTTCGAGGTCGGCTGCTCGTCGCTGGGCACCTTCAGCACTCGCTTCACCGAGCTGGTCGGGATGCCTCCGAGCGCTTACCGGCGGGAGGCGAAGGGTGCCACGGAAGGCATGCCGCCGTGCGTGGCGAAGCAGGTGACCAGACCGATCAGGAATCGAGAAGCGCCGTCCTCGGGCCGCACGTAGCGTGACCGCCATGGATATCACCATTCACGCGAGTTTCCTCCCGCACAACGACGCGGCCGCCTCGCTGGCGTTCTATCGCGACACTCTCGGCTTCGAGGTCCGCAAGGACGTCGAGTACGGCGGGATGCACTGGATCACGGTCGGTCCCGCCGGCCAGCCCGACACCTCCATCGTCCTGTACCCGCCGGCCGCCACTCCCGGCCTCACCGACGACGAGCGGCGCGTCGTCACCGAGATGATGGCCAAGGGCACCTACGCCAGCATCAACCTGGCCACCAAGGACCTCGACGGCCTCTTCGAGCGGCTGCAGGCCGGCGACGCCGAAGTCGTCCAGGAACCGACCGATCAGCCCTACGGGATTCGCGACTGCGCCTTCCGCGACCCCTCGGGCAACCTGCTCCGCATCCAGGAACTGAGCTGAGCCTCGTCCGGCGTCGGCCGCAGGGGTGACGCCGGACCTTGCCGATCAAGAAGACCAGCGGGCCGGTGCCGCGACCGCCCGATCGAGAAGAGAGACACCACGAGCATGGCCACGAGGAAGAACACACCAGCGACGGCGCGAAGCGGTCGCGCATCGGCACCGTCGCCCGCGCCGCATGCCGCCGACAGTCACGACCTGATCCGCGTGCACGGCGCGCGTGTGAACAACCTCAAGGACGTCAGCATCGAACTCCCGAAGCGCAGGCTGACGGTGTTCACCGGTGTCTCCGGATCCGGCAAGAGCTCGCTGGTGTTCAGCACGATCGCGGCGGAGTCGCAGCGGCTGATCAACGAGACCTACAGCGCCTTCGTCCAGGGTTTCATGCCGACGCTGGCCCGGCCCGAGGTCGACGTCCTGGACGGGCTGACGACCGCGATCATCGTCGACCAGCAGCGGATGGGGGCCGACCCGCGCTCCACGGTCGGCACCGCCACCGACGCCAACGCGATGCTGCGGATCCTGTTCAGCAGGCTCGGGAAGCCGCACATCGGCTCGCCGCAGGCGTTTTCCTTCAATGTCGCCTCGATCAGCGGCGCGGGCGCGGTCACCGTGAAGCGTGCCGGGCAGACGATCAAGGAGCGGCGCAGCTTCAGCATCACCGGCGGCATGTGCCCGCGCTGTGAGGGCCGGGGCTCGGTCAACGACATCGATCTGTCGGCGTTGTACGACGAAACCAAGTCGCTCAACGAGGGCGCGGTCACGATCCCCGGCTACAGCATGGAGGGCTGGCACGGCCGCATTTTCCGCGGCTGCGGCTTCTTCGACCCGGACAAGCCGATCAAGAAGTTCACCAAGAAGCAGCTGAACGACCTGCTCTACAAGGAACCGACCAAGGTCAAGATCGAAGGCATCAACCTGACGTACGCGGGCCTGGTCCCGACGATCCAGAGGTCGATGCTGTCCAAGGACATCGACTCCCTGCAGCCGCATATCCGGGCCTTCGTGGAGCGGGCGGCCACCTTCACGACCTGTCCCGAATGCGACGGTACCCGGCTGTCCGAGGAGGCCCGTTCGTCGAAGATCGACGGGGTCACCATCGCCGACGCCTGCGCGATGCAGATCAGCGACCTCGCCGAGTGGGTCGGGAAGCTGGACGAACCGTCCGTCGCGCCGCTGCTGGGATCCCTGCGGCACACTCTCGACTCCTTCGTCGAGATCGGGCTCGGCTACCTCAGCCTCGACCGGCCGTCGGGCACGCTTTCCGGCGGCGAGGCGCAGCGCACCAAGATGATCCGCCATCTCGGGTCGTCGCTCACCGATGTCACGTATGTCTTCGACGAGCCGACGATCGGGCTGCACCCGCACGACATCCAGCGCATGAACAACCTGCTGCTGCAGTTGCGCGACAAGGGCAACACGGTGCTGGTCGTCGAGCACAAGCCGGAGGCGATCGCGATCGCCGACCACGTCGTGGACCTCGGCCCCCGTGCCGGTACCGACGGCGGCGAGGTGGTGTTCGAGGGCTCCGTCGAGGGGCTGCGGGCCAGCGACACGCTCACCGGGCGGCACCTGGACGACCGTGCCTCGCTGAAGGATTCGGTGCGGACGCCGTCGGGGACGTTGGAGGTGCGCGGCGCCGGCACCCACAACCTGCAGAACGTCGACGTCGACATCCCGCTCGGTGTGCTGGTCGTCGTGACCGGCGTGGCGGGCTCGGGCAAGAGCTCCCTGATCCACGGCTCGGTTTCCGGCAACGACGGGGTGGTGTCGGTCGACCAGACGGCGATCAAGGGCTCGCGGCGCAGCAACCCGGCGACGTACACCGGGCTGCTCGACCCGATCCGCAAGGCGTTCGCGAAGGCCAACGGCGTGAAGCCCGCGCTGTTCAGCGCCAACTCCGAGGGCGCCTGCCCGGCTTGCAACGGTGCCGGCGTCATCTACACCGACCTGGCGATGATGGCCGGTGTCGCCACCACGTGCGAAGAATGCGAAGGTCGGCGTTTCCAAGCAGAGGTGCTCGAGTACAAGTTCGGCGGCCGTGACATCAGCGAAGTGCTTTCGATGTCGGTGGCTCAGGCCGAGGAGTTCTTCGCCGACGGCGAGGCGAAGACGCCGGCTGCCCACAAGATCCTGACCCACCTTTCCGACGTCGGGCTCGGCTACCTCCGCCTCGGCCAGCCGCTCACCACGCTGTCCGGCGGCGAGCGGCAGCGGCTAAAGCTGGCCACCCACATGGCGGAAAAGGGCGGTGTCTACGTGCTCGACGAGCCGACCACCGGCCTCCACCTCGCCGACGTCGAGCAACTGCTCGGCCTGCTGGACCGGCTCGTCGACGCCGGGAAGTCGGTCATCGTCATCGAGCACCACCAGGCGGTCATGGCGCACGCCGACTGGATCATCGACCTCGGCCCCGGCGCCGGGCACGACGGCGGCCGGATCGTCTTCGAGGGCACCCCGGCCGAGCTCGTCGCCGACCGCTCCACCCTCACCGGCGAGCATCTCGCGGCCTACGTCGGCGTCTGAGCCGAGGCGAGCACCGGTTCCGGTGTTTGCCTCGGCACCGGCTTGTTCACCCGGCCGGGCACCACACCGCGAGTTCGCTGCCGCCCGGCTCGCGGAAGTGGAAGCGCCGGCCTCCGGGAAAGTCGAACGGTTCGACCGTGACGATGCCGCCCGCGTCCTCGACGGCTCGCCGCGCCTGGTGGAGGTCGTCGGTGCGGATCGTCACCAACGGCGCCTCGGGCTGTTCGGCCGCGTCCGCCTGGAAGCCGAGTGTGATGCCCGCGCCCTGGACGTCGGCGTAGTCGGGACCGTACGGGGTCGCCGCCCAGCCGAACGCCTTCTGGAAGAACTGCCCGGACGCGGTGGCCGAGCTGGACGGGAACTCGACGAAGTCGATGTCGTACATGTGCTGGACCGTAGCCCGCACCCCCGACAAAATCCGCCGTCGCTCGGCACCATCGTCCGAGCGGAAGCCATGGTCAGGCTTGTTCGGTCGGGCGGCCCGCTCCCGCGTAGTCGTCGCCCGGTTTGCGGTACGGGTGCACCTGCACGGCCTGGCCCTCGGTGGGCGCGTCGATCATCTGCTGGTTGCCGATGTAGAGCCCGACGTGGTGGATCTCGGTGCCCGGACTGCCGTAGAAGATCAGGTCGCCCAGCGTCGGTTCGTCGACCCGCTTGACGCTCCGGTACTGCGTGTCGGCCGTGCGCATCAGCTTGATCCCCGCGCTCCCGTACGCCGCGGTGGTCAGTCCCGAGCAGTCGAAGCCGGGGTCGCGGCCGCCGGTGCCGTTGCCGCCCCAGACGTAGGGGAGGCCGATCTTGTCGATCGCGAAGTTGACCGCGCTGAGCACGGCGGGGTTCGGCGCCTTGTCCTGCTGTCCGACCGTGCCGTAGACGTTCACCGTCGCCAGCGTGCGGTGCAGGTACAGCGGCGCGGCCTGGACCGAGCCGACGGCGTTCCACCAGGTCTGGCCCTGCGAAAGGTCACGGCCGTCGCCGCACAGCGCGCGGCCGGTGGTGAGCGCGGCGTCGTCGATGTTCTGCGCGTTCGGGGCGGCGCCGGTCGCCGACCGCTGCCACTTGCTCCAGGTCGCCGGGGACAGCTGCATCGGCCCGCTCGCGTTCGCCGTCGAGACGACGCGGTCGTAGAAGTCGCGGACCTCGATGGTGCCGATCGGCGCGCTCATCGTCCCGTCGGTGCCGAGGGTGCCGCCCTTGGCACGACCGTGGTCGCTGGTGACCTTCCCCAGCGCCGCCAGCGTGACCCAGGAAAGGTGACAGCCCGGGTTCTCCTTGCCCAGCGTCACCGTCGCCTTGGCGTAGCCCGTCATCGCCCGCAGCGGGATGTCGAGCCACTGGCTCGTCCGCGACACCCACGCGTCGAACTCGCTCGGTGCCTGCGGGGGTGCCTTCGGCGCTTCCTGCGGCAGTGACGGGCTAGGACTCGGCGGCGTCGACGAGGCGACCGCGGCCGCCGACGACCGCGGCTGGTCCTTCGGCGACAACTGCACGGCCGCCACCACCGCGCCCGCGGCGACGACGACGGCCGCGGCGATGACCAAAATCCGGCGACGGCGTGACGGCTGCGCGAGGGCGGCTTCGGGCGCCGCCGCGTGTTCGGCCTGATCGGGCGACGGCCCGGGCGTTTCCGAGGTCATCGGTGGCCTCCGGACAGGCGGTCGAGCACGAACTGCCGCAGGGCGTCGAGGTCGGTGTCGACGGCGACCTCGACCGTCCGACCGGGACTGGCCTCCGGATCGTCCCGGGCGAGCTTGCGGCGGTCCACGACCGTCATCCCCCGGGCAGGCCCGGCGCCGCAGTCGACGTTCACCGGATACGGCTCGGTCCGCAGGATCCCGGGGCTGATCGCCTCCGCGACGGCGACGGCGTCGTGCATGACCATCCCGTCGAAGCCGAGCACCCGGCTGTAGTAGGCGGTGTAGTCGGCGGTCAGGCGCTCCAGCGCCGCGCCGAGCGGGCCGGACGCGGCGAGCTTCGCCAGCCAGGCGCGGTCGATCGCGCACCGATGGGTGATGTCCAGCGGTACCAGCACGCACGGGACGTCGTCCTCGGTGAGTACGCGGCGTGCGGCTTCGGGGTCGCTCCAGATGTTGAACTCGGCGGCGGCGGTGCTGTTGCCGCGTTCGATCCCGCCGCCCATGATCACGATCCGCGCGATCTTCTCCCGGACGCCGGGATGCGCGGCCAGCAGCGCCGCGATGTTCGTGAGCGGTCCGATCGGGGCGATCGTGACCGGTTCGTCGGACGCCTCCAGCAGTGATACCAGCAGACTCACCGCGTCGCCGTTTTCGAGCGGCCGGGTGGCCTCCGGCAGCGTCTCGGAACGCCCGGAAAGCCCGTCCGCGCCGTGCACGAACCCGGCGGTGTGCGGGTTCCGGTAGACCAGCGGCCGCGCGGCACCGGCGGCGACCGGCACGTCCGGCCGGTCGCACAGCTGCAACAGGCGCCGCGCGTTCGCTGTCGTCGAGGTCAGCGGCACGTTGCCGAACACGGTGGTCACACCCAGCAGCTCGACGTCGGCCGACACCGCGGCCAGTGCGATCGCGAAGGCGTCGTCGACACCCGGGTCGGTGTCGATGATCAGCTTCGTCCCCATCAGCTCCCCTTGCCTGTGTCGGGCGTCTGTTCACAGGTTACGCACCGCCTTCCTCCCCGCCACCGCCCTCAACGGAGGCGCTTCGCGCCGCTGTTAGATTCCATGGATGACGTCCATGTGGGGTGCGCCCGCGCTGTCACGGGTGCGGGCCTGGCGGCAGGCCCGGCGCGACCCGCGGCAGGCGAAGTTCCTGACCGCCGATTCGCTGCGCTGGGTCCTGCGGAACCGCGCGTACACGCCCTGGTACCTGGTGCGCTACTGGCGGCTGCTCAAGTTCCGGATCGCGAACCCGCACATCATCCTGCGCGGCATGGTGTTCCTCGGCAAGAACGTGGAGATCCACTGCCGCCCCGGGTTCGGCCGGATGGAGATCGGCCGGTGGGTGCACATCGGCGACGGGAACGCCATCCGCTGTCACGAGGGGTCGCTGCGGATCGGCGACAAAGCCGTCTTCGGGCGGCAGAACGTGATCAACGGCTATCTCGACATCGAGCTCGGCTCGGCCACACTCGTCGCGGACTGGGTCTACATCTGCGACTTCGACCACGTCACCGCCGACATCACGGTGCCGATCAAGGACCAGGGCATCGTGAAGTCGCCGGTCCGGATCGGGCCGGACACCTGGATCGGCACGAAGGTCAGCGTGCTGAAGGGCACTCGCGTCGGCCGCGGCTGCGTGCTCGGCGCGCACGCGGTGGTCCGGGGCGACATCCCGGACTACTCGATCGCCGTCGGCTCGCCCGCTCGCGTGGTGCGCAACCGCCAGGACGACTACGCCGCCGACGCCGCGCGTCGCGAGGCCATCGCCGACATGGCGCGCAAGGCGAACAAGGCGCTGCAGAAGACTCTCGAATCCTGACGGCCTGGCAAGTGCGTCCCACCGCTTGAGCGTCGTTGCCGTTTTACGGCGACGGGCGAAAAGCTCCTGCTCGACATGCGGAAAGCAGGGCAGTGGGAGGGCAGGATGGGTGAGTCCGCGGGGTTGTCGCGGCGGGCGTTCGGGACGTTGCTCGGGGCCACCGGCGCGGGCGTTCTCGCCGCGTCCGGGACCGCGTCGGCGGAAAACGGCGACGAACAGCCGTTCCGCGCGGCGCCGGAACGCCCGGTGCGCAGGCCCAATCTGCTGGTCATCCTGGGCGACGACCTCGGCTGGGCCGATCTGTCCAGCTACGGGTCGCCGCACATCCATACTCCGAACCTCGATCGGCTAGCCCGCGAAGGCGTCCGCTTCACCGACGCCTACTCCGGCTCCGCGACCTGCTCGCCGACCCGGTTCAGCCTCTACACCGGCCGCTACCCGGGCCGGTTGCGGGGCGGCCTCGCCGAACCGATCGCGTCGCCGAACGAACTCGAGGGCATCCCGCACGACCACCCGACCCTGGCGTCGCTGCTGGCCGACGCCGGATACTCGACGGCGTTGATCGGCAAATGGCATTGCGGGTACCTGCCGTGGTTCAGCCCGACCCGGGCCGGCTGGCAGGAGTTCTTCGGCAACTTCGGCGGCGCTATCGACTACTTCTCGAAGCTCGACGGCGCCGGCCGCCACGACCTGTACGAGGGCGAGGTCGAATACGCCGACCTGCGCTACTACACCGACATCATCACCGAACGGGCTGTCGACTTCGTGCGCCGCGACCACGACCGGCCGTGGTTGCTCAACCTCAACTTCACCACTCCGCACTGGCCGTGGGAAACGCGGGACGACAAGGCCGTCAGCGACGAGCTCAGCGCGCGGATCCGGGCGGGGGAGCGCAACGTACTGTCGCATTCGGACGGCGGCTCGCTCGAGACCTACCGGAAGATGGTCGAGCACCTCGACAGTTCCGTGGGCGCCGTCCTCGACGCGCTGCGCGCCCGTGGCCGTTTCGAGGACACGCTCGTGTTGTTCGCCAGTGACAACGGCGGTGAGCGATGGTCGTATCAGTGGCCGCTCTCGGGTGAGAAGTTCGGCCTGCAGGAAGGCGGCATCCGCGTCCCGACGATCCTGCGCTGGCCCGCCGCGATCCGGCCGCGCCAGGTCAGCGACGTCCCTGTCGTGTCCCCGGACTGGACCGCGACGCTGCTCGAAATCGCGGGCGCGAAGGTGGATGCACGGTATCCACTCGACGGCCGCAGTCTCGCCGGATACCTCCTGCGTGGCCGGAAAGCGCCCACGCACGACCTCTTCTGGCGGACCCGTGCCGAGCGGGCGCTGCGCCGTGGCCGGTGGAAGTACTACCGGACCCCGACGGGCACCGACCAGCTCTTCGACGTCGTGAGCGATCCGCGGGAGCAGGCCGACCGTGCTCGTGCCGAGGCACCGAGGCTGGCGGAGCTGCGGGCGGCGTGGGAGAAGATCGACTCCGGCCTGCTGCGCTATCCGTCCTGAACGCCTACCGGGTCACACCAGGAAGTGTCATACCAAGAAATGGAACAGCGGGCTGCCCGGCTCGACCCGTTCGACCTGCAGCGGGCTGGCGGCCAAGCGGTGGAGAAGCCCGTCGAGGTCCCCGGCCCGCGCGAGTTCGATGCCGATCAGGGCGGGTCCGGTCTCGCGGTTGTTGCGCTTGACGTACTCGAAGCGGGTTATGTCGTCATCCGGTCCGAGCACCTCGTCGAGGAACTGCCGCAGCGCGCCGGGCTCCTGCGGGAAACCGACGAGGAAATAGTGCTTGAGGCCTTCGTGGATCAGTGAGCGTTCCACGATTTCGCCATAGCGGCTGACGTCGTTGTTGCCGCCGGACACGACGCACACCACGGTCTGGCCGGGTTCGATCTTCACCGGATCGCCGAGCGCGGCGGTGGCGAGCGCGCCCGCCGGTTCCGCGATCACGCCGTCGGACTGGTACATCGCGAGCATTTCCGTGCACACCGCGCCCTCGGCGACCGAGGTCAGTTCGGCGCCGCTGTCGCGTACCAGCGGGTAGGTGACGGCGCCCGCCTCGCGCACCGCCGCACCGTCCACAAAGGAGTCGACGGCGTCGATCCGGACCGGGTGCCCTGCCTCCAGTGCGGCCGCCATGCAGGTCGCTCCCGCGGGCTCGACGCCGACGACGCGGATCTCCGGATGCCGTTGCCCGACCCAGCTGGTGATCCCGGCGAGCAGCCCGCCGCCGCCGACCGGCACCACCACGACGTCCGGGATGAACCCCAGCTGTTCCACGATCTCCAGCGCGACCGTGCCTTGTCCGGCGACGGTCTGCACGGCGTCGAAGGCGGGCACGAGCGTCGCGCCGGTGCGCTGCGCGTCCTCCCGCGAAGCGGCGAAGGCGTCCTCGTACGTCTCGCCGACGACGATGACCTCGATGTGCGCGCCGCCGAGCGTTGCGATGCGTTCGCGCTTCTGTCGCGGCGTCGTGCCCGGGACATAGACGCGGCCGTTCGCGCCGAGCCGACGGCAGGCGTAGGCCACGCCCTGCGCGTGGTTCCCGGCACTCGCGCACACGACGCCACGAGCGCGGGTCGCTTCGTCGAGCTGGACGATGAAGTTGTACGCGCCGCGGATCTTGTACGAACGGACCGTTTGCAGATCTTCGCGCTTGAGCCACACCCTGGCGTCCACCCGGGAGGAAAGCCGGGCGTTGGGCTCCAGCGGCGTCTTGGTGACCACTCCGGCCAGCCGGCGCGCGGCCTGCTCGACGAGTTCGGCTGTCACCGTGTCGATGTCGTGCACCTCGACGAATGTACTGACCCGGTTCGCGGTACCGGCGTTCGGCTATCCGGCCGCGGTGGCCCGTAGCGCGTCGACGACGCCGGCGACGTGCTTCCTGGCCGCGAGTTCGGCGGCCTCCGGGTCGCGGGCGGAGATGGCCTCGATGATCGCCAGGTGATCGCAGATCGACACCTTGGCTTGACACGGGGCCGGCGACAGCCGGAACTGGCGCCGGATGATCGGGCCGCGCAGCCGGGCGATGAGGCCGGTGGCCACTTCCTGGCCGGAAATCTCGCGCACCAGCCGGTGCAGCTCGGTGTTCAGCTCCGCGTACCGCAGCGGCTCGCCTTCGTCCACCGCGCGCGTCATCCGGTCGCCGATCGTGCGCAACAGGCCGATCTGCTCGTCGGTCACCGCTTCGGCCGCCTTAGCAGCGCAGAGTCCCTCCAGCACCATGCGGCATTCGGTTATCGCGATCGCCTCGGCGAGCGGCACGGCGCGCACCCGGGCACCGCGGTTCGGGATGCGTTCGACCAGGCCTTCCGATGTCAGCTCGATCAGTGCCGCCCGCACGCTGGCCCTGGTCACGCGGTAGGCCTCGGCCAGCTCGGTCTCGACGAGGCGCCGGCCGGGTGCCATGTCGCCGTTCTGGATCGCCTGTCGCAGCGCGGACAGCGCCTGCTGGACGGCAGCGGCACCCTGGGTGGTGTCGGCAGGCATCCGCTCCTCCACTTCCCGGCCCCCGGATGGTAGACAATCTTGGCGGCAGTTGCCCTGTCCGAAGCGGCGTTCACCGTCTCTGACCTGCGCGTAGCCGAAAAACGGCCACAGGAGCGAACCCGGGAGGTCAGCCCTTGGGCACGGCCGGGTAGGGCACGAAGGTGCTGGTGTTCTCGTCCACGGTGAGCTGCTTGCCGATGGTCGGGAACGCCCGCTGCGGGCAGGCGGGGCGTTCGCAGACTTTGCAGCCCATCCCGATCGGCGTCGCCGCCGCGGGTTCGTCCAGGTCGAGGCCGGTCGAATAGATCAGCCTGCCCGCGTGCCGCAGTTCGCAGCCGAGCCCGACGGTGAACGTCTTGCCGGGACTGCCATAGCCGCCGATGTTCCGCGACACGGTCCGCGCGACCCAGAAGTAGCTCTTGCCGTCGGGCAGCGTCGCGATCTGCGTGAGGATCTTTCCGGGCGAGGTGAACGCCTCGTAGACGTTCCACAGCGGGCACGCGCCGCCCACCCGGCTGAAGTGGAATCCGGCCGCGGACTGCCGCTTCGACATGTTGCCCGCGCGGTCGACGCGGACGAACGAGAACGGCACGCCGCGCTGCTTCGGGCGTTGCAGCGTCGACAGCCGGTGGCACACCGTCTCGAATCCGACGCCGAAGTGATCGCACAGCCGCTCGATGTCGTAGCGGAACTTCTCGGCCGTGGTCAGAAAAGCGCCATACGGCAGGACCAGCGCACCGGCGAAGTAGTTCGCCAGGCCGACCCGCGCCAGCGACCGGGCCGCCGGGCCGGAAAACGCCCACGAATCGGCGAGTTCGGTGATGAGATCGTCGTATTCGAGCAACGCGATCTGCGAAGCCATCCGGAACGCCTGCTGGCCGACGCGCAGGCTTGGCGCCAGCCGGAGCACGCGGCCCTGTGGCTCGTAGCGATGCTGTTCACCCGCCGATTCGTCGATCCCGGCGCTGGTGACCTCGACGCCGTAGCGCTGCCACAGCCGCTGTTTGAGCATGACCAGCACCTCGCCGCGGCGCAGCGGGATCTCGGCGGCCATCCGCTCGGCCCGGTCGTCCAGCTCGGCGACGTAGTTCTCCCGCTCGTAGAAGAAGTCGCGGACCTCTTCGTGCGGGAGCGGCGCGGCGGCGCTGCCGTGCAGGCCGAGGCCGTTTTCCGTGGTCAGCGCCGCGGTGTTTTCGACGGCGTTGCGGTAGCTGCGGTGCAGCTTGACCAGCGCCTGCGCGATCGTCGGCAGGTTCGAGGCCAGCTCGTTGAGCTCACCGGTGGTGACGTCGATGCCGAGGACCTCGTCGAGCAGCGCCTCGCGGACGTCGGCGACCAGGCGGGAGGTGTCCGTGCTCGCGAAGAACTCCGCGTCGACGCCGAACGCCTGCGTGATCCGCAGCAGCACGGGGACGGTCAGCGGCCTCGAGTTGTGCTCGATCTGGTTGAGGTAACTGGGTGAGATCTCCAGCACACGGGCGAGGTCGGCCTGGCTCATCGACCGGTTTTCCCGCAGATGCCGCACACGCGCGCCGGCGAAAATTTTGTCCACCAAGACCTCCGGAGTCCGCAAGGTTTCCGGCCCTGAACGATTACGTGAACGATCAAGTCCGGCGTTTTTCGGCCCAGTTGTGAACCGCTGATTCGCAACCTTCACAGAAGCGTACGGAAGCTTCGCAGAAATTGGCAAATTGGAGACCTGGACCGGATTTTCCGTGGCATGCCAAGGTCACGGCAGGAAAGGCGAGCAATCGCAAACTTCGCAACACCGGGAGACTTCGATGACTGAGCAGGCCAAGCAGGCGGCCGAGGAGCTGGCCAGGCAGTGGGAGACCGACCCCCGCTGGGCGGGCGTCCAGCGGACCTACTCGGCCGCCGACGTGGTGAAGCTGCGCGGCAGTGTCGTCGAGGAACACACCCTGGCCCGCCGTGGCGCCGAGAAGCTGTGGAACCTGCTGCACACCGAGGACTACATCCACGCGCTGGGCGCCCTCACCGGTAACCAGGCCGTCCAGCAGGTCCGCGCCGGGCTGCGCGCGATCTACCTGTCGGGCTGGCAGGTCGCCGCCGACGCCAACCTCGCCGGACAGACCTACCCGGACCAGAGCCTCTACCCCGCCAACTCGGTGCCCGCCGTCGTCCGCCGCATCAACAACGCGCTGGGCCGCGCCGACCAGATCACCTGGGCCGAGGGCAATACCGACATCGACTGGTACGCCCCGATCGTCGCCGACGCCGAGGCCGGTTTCGGTGGCCCGCTGAACGCGTTCGAGCTGATGAAGGGCATGATCGCCGCCGGCGCGGCCGGGGTGCACTGGGAGGACCAGCTCGCGTCCGAGAAGAAGTGCGGTCACCTCGGCGGCAAGGTCCTGATCCCGACCAAGCAGCACGAGCGCACCCTCAACGCCGCCCGCCTCGCGTCCGACGTGCTGAACGTGCCGACCCTGGTCGTCGCCCGCACCGACGCACAGGCCGCGACGCTGCTCACCAGCGACGTCGACGAGCGCGACCAGCAGTTCCTGACCGGCGGCCGCACCGCCGAAGGTTTCTACGAGGTGCGCAACGGCATCGAGCCGTGCATCGAGCGCGGCCTGGCCTACGCGCAGTACGCCGACCTGCTCTGGATGGAGACCTCGGAGCCGGACCTCGAGGTGGCCCGCAAGTACGCCGAGGCCATCAAGGCGAAGTTCCCGGACCAGATGCTGGCCTACAACTGCTCGCCGTCGTTCAACTGGAAGAAGCACCTGGACGACGCGACGATCGCGAAGTTCCAGCGCGAGCTCGGCCACATGGGGTACAAGTTCCAGTTCATCACCCTCGCCGGCTTCCACGCGCTGAACTACTCGATGTTCGACCTGGCGCACGGCTACGCCCGCGAGGGCATGACCGCCTACGTCGACCTGCAGGAGCGCGAGTTCGCTTCGGAGAACCGCGGCTACACCGCCACGAAGCACCAGCGCGAGGTCGGCACCGGCTGGTTCGACCAGGTCGCGACCGCGCTGAACCCGGCCAGCTCGACGACCGCGCTCAAGGGTTCCACCGAGGAAGCCCAGTTCTGATCCCGCCCTGTTGCCGTGGTGCGGCCCTTTCCCGAGGGGCCGCAC